>NZ_JAKSYA010000142.1:0-9429 GCF_022829485.1 Methylobacterium sp. J-059 | reverse complement strand
GACGTGCCCAGCTGCATCAACGGCGTGAACCTGGAAAATGCTCTTGGCCAGATCGATGCCGACGGTGGTGATCTCCATGGGGATGGCTCCTGCATCTGCGTGGCTGCTGCTTTGACAGCAACCACATCTTGGCACCGAGATACCGTCAGTCGGAGCGGGAGCCATCCACCCCATCTGCTTTCAGACAGGCAGCCAATTTCCGCTGATGGCGCATGTCGTAAGTGATCTCAGCTCCGAACGGTCGTATGGCGCCGCCCCGCGCTTCCGCTCGGGCCGAAACCGCACTTAGGCGGGGATCGGCGAGCCGTCCCAGGCGAAGACGCCGCCGGTGTCGTTCGCGCCTAGACCGCTCATCACGCGCAGGAGATGCGCCGCGCTCTCCTCAGGCGAGAAGACACCATCGGCCGTTGGATCTGGCCGGAAGGGCCGCGACAGGTCGGAGGCGACCGTGCCCGGATGTAGGCCTACAACGATCGCCTCCGGTCGGCTGCGGGCGACTTCGATCGCGAGCGTTCGCAGAATCTGGTTCAGCGCCGCCTTCGAGGCGCGGTAGGCGTACCAGCCGCTGAGTCGGTTGTCGCCGATCGATCCGACCCGCGCCGACAAGGCCGCGAACACGCATCGCTCCCCTCGCGCCAGCAAGGGCACGAAGTGCTTGGCGACGAGCGCAGGGCCGATCGTGTTGACTGAGAAGACGGTGGCCATCGCGGCAGGGTCAAGCGCCCTGACCGTCTTCTTGGGCGAGACGCCCGCCCGGTGAAGAAGGCCGGTGGCGACGATGACCAGACCGACCTGTCCGGCTTCGCCGACCCTAGCCGCCGCCGCCGCAATCGTCGCCTCGTCGCACAGGTCGATCGGAACGGTTCGGACGCCCTGCGGGACTGACGCTTCCGAGCGCGAGAGCGCAAAGATTGGCGCGTAGGTCCGAGCCTCCGCGAGGTCGCGGATCAAGGCCCCACCTATGCCGCCGGACGCACCGACGACGACCGCGCTGGTCAGGCGCAAGGGGATCAAGCCGCGGAATCCCTATCGACCGCGGAGCCTCGGCGCCCGCGGTGAAAGATCAGACTGCGGTTGTTGGCCGGCATCACGACGCGCTCGGCCAGATGCAGATCGTGCGCTCGGGCGGCGGCCGCGACTGCCTCGATGTCGCGGATCCCCCAGGAGGCATTCCTCGCGCGCAGGCTGTCGTCGAACGCGGCGTTGCTCGGCGCGGTGTGCGCGCCATCCTCCCGGAAAGGACCGTAGAGGTAGAGGACACCACCTTCCGCGAGCGTCGCTTCCGCGCCAGCCATCAGCCCGATGGTCGCGTCCCAGGGTGCGATGTGGATCATGTTGATCGCGACGACCACATCAGCCCACGCCGCTGGCCACGGGTGACGGATCGCGTCGATCGCCAGCGGCGACCGGATGTTCGCCAACCCGGCGGCGCGGGCATGGGCGACGATGCTGCGACGGGCCGCTTCGTCGGGGTCGCTGGGCTGCCAGACGAGCGCGGGTAGCGCGCGAGCGAAATGGACGGCATGCTCACCGGACCCGCTCGCGATCTCGAGGACGAGACCGCTGGGAGAACGCGCTTGAGGACTTCGGTGATAAAGGCGGCGTTGCGAGCTGCGGCCGGCGAGAACAGGGCATCGGGCATGAGCCTCTTCTACGAGCGGCCGATACCGAGCGCATACCTCTTTGTCGCGACACGCCTGATTCGAGCTAACTATCCGCTCCAGCCCAGAGCGCGCCGCTACGACGGGCGGATCGCGGTGAGATGCTGATGGCTCCTTAGAAGGAGTTCCATCATGCCTCCAGCCAGCGATACCGCTCGCCGTCCGTGAAACCTCGGCCGTCTCATTGGCCCCAAGCCTCCGTTCCAGCCAAGCACATCTGGGCGATCCGCACTCGCTTGCAGCACGAGGGCCGCACGCGCGATCTCGCCCTGTTCAACACCGCCATCGACAGCAAACTGAGCGGCTGCGATCTCGTTCGCCTACGCGTAGCCGGTGTCCACCTCGGTGACGGCGTCCGCCTGCGCACAACCATCGTTCAGCAAAAGACCGGTCGGCCCGTACCCTTCGAGCTGACCGAAACCACCCGCGAGACGCTTGCGGCTTGGCTGCAGCTGCGGGGTCTACGTGCCGGGGACTGGCTGTTCCCGAGCCGAAGCCGCCCGGGCGAGCATCTCACGACGCGCCAGTATGGCCCGCTCGTCGATGAGTGGGTGGCGCTGATTGGCCTCGAGCCGGCGGGCTACGGCACGCATAGCCTGCGCCGGACGAAGGTCGCGCTGATCTACCGGCGAACGGGCAACCTACGAGCCTGCCAGCTGCTTCTCGGGCACACCAAGCTTCAGAGCACGGTACGCTACCTCGTCATCGAGGCAGATGATGCCTGGTGATGTCGGAGCAGACCGACATCTGGTAGTCACTGCGGCAGCCCCTGAGGCCGTCGCACCTACCCCGCGCCTTCGTCCGAGAAGGGTGGGGAGCGGACCCTGCACCTTCGCCCTAAAGCGGACGTTCCGCCCCCGACCCATGTCGGTCGTCCGGAACGCCGTCGGCTCTTCAGCAAAGCAGCCATTCGTAGGCTGCCCGGTCATTGCGGCTTGGGCTGGCAGCCGAACCTAGCGTCCCATAAAATGCGGACCTGTAGGCGTGTTTGCATCAGGAGACAGAGCAGTCGGACGCCATGTGAAGCTGTCGCCTGCAGGCTGACGAGCATCAAGGCGCCAGCCGCGACGCGACGCCAAAGCAGATGAAACATCCGGCGGCGCTCGAGGATCGTCCGCAGGTCCTCAACCTGCTCGACAGCACCTCACGACCGGCCACCGGCGCGTCGGGCCTCAGGGCGACAAAGCCACCGACCAGAAAAGGGAGAGAAGGGCTCTAAAGAGTGCCTGTGAGCGGACGTGCCACCGCGTGATCTCATGGTGGCCGTCAACTATCGACCGGCGCGCCCAAGCGATCTTGATCGTTCAGGTTCGACGCGCAACAATCTTAGCGTTCGACCATTTTAACAGTGCGATATTTTTAAATGTAACTGCCAGGCTTGTGAAATATCATTAACGCTCATGCGCGATAGCCTGCAATTCTACCCCAGCGGTCAGGTATCGGCGGTGGCTTCCTACGTCTGGTAGCAAGCGTGTGTGATACGCGCCGAGGCACCATCGTCCTTACTCCGCCCTCGCGCAGTTCCCCGCAGGATCTCATGGCATTCCACGTAGGCACCCGCATACAGCTCATTACCCTGACCGCTCTCGGCGGTATGGCAATGCTCATCGGGCTGGCGGCCTGGGACATGTCTCAGACGGTCACGGACGCGCGAGAGTTGAAGACGCGTGATCTCGTAGAGGCGGCGCAAGGGGTCCTCGCCTATTTTGAAGGCGAGGAGCGCGCCGGCCGGATGAGCCGCGATGCCGCCCAGCACGCGGCGGTAGCGGCTGTTCGTGGCCTACACTACGCGGGCAGCGAGTACTTCTGGATCCAGGACATGCAACCGCGCATGGTGTTGCATCCCAAGGCCGACCTTGTCGGCAAGGATATCACCGACATCGTCGACCCGGCGGGGAAGCATCTGTTCGTGGATGTGGTCGAACGGGTGAAGCAGTCGGGCGCGGGCTTCGTCCCATATCAGTGGCCCAAGCCCGGTATGGATCAACCGGTGGCGAAGATTTCCTATGTAAAAGGCTTCGCGCCTTGGGGATGGATCATCGGATCGGGCATCTACGCGGACGACACGGCGGCGCAAATGCGGCCGACCTTGATGCGTCTGCTCGGCGGCGCGGCCATCGTTGCGGTGATGATCGGTCTTCTCGCGACAATTATAGGCCGGAGCGTGGTGCGGCCGGTGCGGGCCATGACGGCGTTCATGACCGGTCTCGCCGCGGGGGACTTGAGCAAAGAGGTGCCGGCCAAGGAACGTCGCGACGAGATCGGTGCGATGGCTGCCGCCGTCCAGGTGTTTAAGGACAACCTGATCCGGACGCGCGCTATCGAAGCGGAGACCGCGCAGGGCGATCTAGCGGCGGAGGCGCAGCGCAAGGCGGGGATGCGCCAGATGGCCGACGACTTCGAAGCGGCGGTGGGTGGCATCGTCGGGATGGTGTCGTCCTCGGCGACCGAGCTGCAGGCCACCGCCCGGGCCCTGACCGCGTCGGCGACCGAGACGGCGAGCCAGTCCACCACGGTGGCGACGGCCGCCGAGGAGGCCGGCACCAACGTCACCACGGTGGCGGCGGCAGCCGAAGAACTCGGCGCGTCCGTGCTGGAGATCGGGCGCCAGGTCGGCGGCTCGGCGGCGCTCGCCCACGCGGCAGTGCAGGAGGCCGACCAGACTGGCACCCTGGTGCAGGCACTGAGCGCTGCGGTCTCGCGCATCGGCGACGTGGTCGGGCTGATCTCGAACATCGCCGGGCAGACCAACCTGCTGGCCCTCAACGCCACCATCGAGGCGGCACGTGCAGGCGCCGCCGGCAAGGGCTTCGCCGTCGTCGCGGCGGAGGTGAAGGCGCTGGCCGAGCAGACGGCCAAGGCCACGAGCGAGATCTCGGGCCAGATCGCGCAGATCCAGACCTCGACTGGTCACGCGGTCGCCTCGATCGGCGGCATGACCGGGCGCATCCGCCAGATCAGCGACGTGGCGACCTCGATCGCGGCGGCCGTGGAGCAGCAGGGCGCGGCGACGCAGGAGATCGTACGCAACGTCAGCCAGGCGGCTGTGGGCACGGCGGAGGTAACCGGCAACATCACCGGCGTGGCGGGCGCGGCCGAGGAGACCGGCGCGGCGGCGACCCAGGTGCTGGGCGCGGCGTCCGAGCTATCGCGTCAGTCCGAGCACCTCGCGGCGGAAGTCGATCGCTTCCTCGCGACCGTCAGAGCCGCCTGAGGTAGAACCTCACGACTGAGGCGCTCTGGCCCACGTTCAATCCCGACTTTGACGTCCGCGTCTGCTCCTTCTCGGCACAGAGGCGGACGGGCGGTGTCTCACGCCGAGCCGCCGTTCGGCTTGCGACCCATCCCGGTCGTAGAAGTCGGTCATGGCGACACCGCGGAAGCGGACAGCCGCCTCGTTGCCCGTCCGACGAAACGTCGGTCCAAGATGTACCTATTCGGAAGCAGCTCTTTCATCGCGGGAGAGCCGAAGGCGTAGCGTGTTCTTGAGCGCGCCGCGGAGGCATGACCGCAGCCTACAGCCGGATTCCGCGGACTGAACCCACAAAGTTGCCCCAAGCCGCCGCTAGCGTGGTACCTCGGCGCGATCGCGGCACATGCGCAACCCTGAAGCGACCGTTCTGTGCGCATCCTCGTTCTCGAAGACGACCCCGTGCTTTCGGACGGCCTGGTCTCAGGGTTGTCGTTGCATGGCATGACCGCGGACTGCGTTGCCACATGTGGGGACGCGATGTCGATCTTCGATGCGACGCATTACAGCGCGGCGATCTTGGATTTGATGCTGCCCGACGGCTCCGGACTGGACGTGCTGAGCCACATCCGCGCGCGGGACGACGCCACACCGGTCATGGTCCTCACCGCGATCGACGCCGTCGCCGACCGGATCGCCGGGCTCGACCGCGGCGCGGACGACTACATGGGCAAGCCGTTCGACCTGGGCGAGCTCGCAGCCCGGCTTCGTGTCATGATCCGGCGGGCGGCAGGACGCGCCTCTGCAACCTTCGCGTGGCGCGACCTCACGATCGACTTGAGCAGCCGGTTGGTCGCGCGGGCGGGCGTCGCGCTTAACCTTTCGCGCCGGGAGTTCGCCTTGCTGGAGGCGCTGATCGAGCGGCCCGGCCGTGTGTTGTCCCGAAGCCAGCTGGAAGCCCGCCTCTACGGCTGGAACGAGGAGATCGGCAGCAACGCGCTTGAAGTTCATGTCCACAATCTGCGCGCCAAGATCGGACGGGACGCGGTCGAGACCGTGCGCGGCCTCGGCTACCGCATCCGGGAGGAGCGTGCGTGAACTCCCTGCGCATGCGCCTGTTCGTTACCCTGGTCACGGCAACCGGGCTGCTCTGGCTCGCCGCCATCGCCTGGACCTATGTCGACAGCCGCGCCCAGTTCGAGAGCATCCTCGACCGCCGCCTCATGGAGGCGGCCCGCATGGTCGACAGCTTGTTCACGCCGGCGCGGGCGGGGGCCGCACGGCAGGTGGCCGAAGACGGCGACGCCCTTGCGCGGGTGGTGCGTTACGACCGTCACCTCAGCTGCCAGATCTGGTCCCTGGACGGGCGCCTGATCGGCGCCTCGGACGGGTCGCCGGATCCGGTCTTGTCGGACCAGCACGAAGGGTTCTCGAACCGCGTGGTCGAGGGTCAAGCTTGGCGTGTCTACGCCCTGTCCGACCCCGCCAAGGGCTTCCGCATCCTCGTGGGCGACAATCTCGGGCAGCGGCGGCAACTGGAGCACGGCCTCGTCGAAAGCCTGCTGCTCACCGCCGGTTGCGTGCTGCCGATCCTGGCGCCGCTCATCTGGCTCAGCGTCGGCCGGGGCCTGCGGCCGTTGAACCGCGCGACCCGCGACCTCGCCGCCCGGGATGCCGACAACCTGGAGCGGGTCGAGACCGGCCGAATGCCGTCGGAGATCCGGCCGCTGGTCGATGCGCTGAACCGGCTGTTCGGTAAGGTCGCGGCTGCGCGCGAACACGAGCGCACCTTCCTGGCCTATGCGGCGCACGAGTTGCGGACGCCGCTGGCCGGCCTGAAGACGCAGGTTCAAGTGGCCATGCAGGCGCCCGGCGCCGCCATGCGGGATGCCGCCCTCGCCCAGACCCTGCGCGCGGTCGATCAATCGGCACGCCTCGTCGAGCAACTCCTGACGGTTTCGCGCCTCGACAGCGGCGGGCGCCCAGCCACCATCGCCTGGATCCCCGTGGAGGAGCGCCTGCGCGATCTGCTTGCAGGGATGGGCGGCGTGCCGACGTCGGAGCGCGTCGCCTTCGCGCCCGCCCTCATCGAGCTCGAGATCCAAATGGACGAGGACCTGTTCGACCTCGCCATGCGCAACCTGATGGAGAACGCCCTGTCGATGACCCCGCCGGAGGGGGCGATCACCTGGGATGCCGCGCTCGGCGCGGATGGAAGCGCCACCCTGTCGATCACCGACGAGGGACCCGGCATTGCCGAGTCGGAGCGCGCCCTGGTGATCCAGCGCTTCGTGCGCGGCAGCCGGCGGGCGAAGCTCGGCAGCGGCCTCGGCCTCTCGATTGTCACCATGGCGCTGATGCAATCCGGCGCCCGCCTGCACCTCGACGGACGGGACGGCGGCCCCGGCCTCAAGGCGAGCGCGATCTTCGGCCCCGGGCTCGCCAGGCGTGCTCCGCCCGCTACGGCTCGCCTTTGACCCGGGCGAGGTAGTCGACGATCACCCGCGCATCCTCCGGCGTGATCGGAGCCTTGTAGGCGGTGATCATCTTGTCGACGACCGCATGCCACTCCTCCCGCGAGAGGGCGGGCTGGTTCAGGGTGTGGTCGGCGGAGTGACAAGCCGTGCAGTTCGACGCGATGACGTCGAAGCCCGGCCCGGCGGGGAAACCAACATCGTCGCCGAAGGGCAAGTCGATTTCGGGCGTCGGGCGAAGCTCCAGCGGCGCGGCGGCGAAGGCCAGCACCGGGCCGGCAAGAAAGCCGGCAATGAGGCCGGCCAGCAGGGTGGTGCGGAGGGATCGGGACATGGTCGCGCTCACCCCTCAGGCCGCCACGAGGTCGAGGGTCTCGACCTGGTTGGACATGTACCCCCCCGGGTTCCACACGCGCCGCATCGGCTGCATCACCCGGTCGGTGTTGATGCAGCGGGCTATCAAGGTGTGCGCCCCGCGAGCGGGGAGGCTGATCGTGGCCTGCCATTGCCGGAAGCTGTAGGTGCCCTCATCCTTGCCAAGGGTCGTGGGCTGCCAGGTCCGGCCGCCATCGAGCGACAGGTCCACCGCGGCGACCCCGCGGTCGCCCCCGAAGGCGATGCCGCGCACCAGTTGCGGCGCCCCGACCGGGACGATGTCGCCCGGCTTGAGGTTGGTCACGAATGCGCGGGGCAGGTTCCGGGTGATCGGGATCATGCCGAAGCCCTTCTGCCCGGGCTCGACCGTGTAGTGGGGCGTATCCGGCACCCGGTAGCTCCGGGTCGTCCAGACGCTCGGGTCGGGGTGGTCTGTCACTTCGATGTCGTCGAGCATCTTGATCCAGTAGACGGCCGACCAGCCGGGGACGATGAGCTTGAGCGGAAAGCCGTTGAGCATCGGCAGTTGTTGGCCGTTCATCGCAAAGGCCAGCATGACCTCGCCGTCGCGGGCGTGATCGATGTCGAGAGCCTTCACGAATCTCGGTGCGTCAGGCAGCTGCGGCTCATCGAGGCCGCCGAACTGCACATGGGTAGCCCCGGCCTTCACGCCGGCGCGATCAAGGACATCCTTGAGGCGCACACCGGCATAGAGAGCGTTGCTCATGGAGCCGTTCGCCCATTGGGCACCGGCGACCCGGGGCTGCGCGTAGAGACGCGAATTGCCGGCGCACTGGCTGACCGCCGCGATCTCGAAGCGCGGCAGATCGTGGATCAACTCACGCAGCGACAGCGCCTGCGACCGCTCGACGAGGCCGTGGACCTTCAGGGCGAAGCTGTCGGTGTCGATGCGAGTCGGGAAGGTGGCCCAATGCCAGCTGACGAAGTGCTGGTCGTTCGGGGTGAACACGCCGGTGTCGAAGACCTCGAACGGCGTCTCCAGCCAAGGCGGCCGGGTGCGCTGGACGATCATACGCCCCTTCTCGGGATATATCGTGGTCATGGGCCGGGTGCTCGGGCCGCCCGGGATATGGAAATCAAAGATGTCGGCGCGAGCTCGGCCGGCGAGCAGGCCCATCCCGCCGAGGGCGGCGGCCGACAGAAGGCCGCGGCGGCTCGGAGACGATAACGTGGTGTGTTGAGGCATCGAATCCAAAGTTCCGCTGAGCCGGAGCCCAAGAGGCCGGCGCAGGGTCTCCGCGCCCCTCAGCTTAAGGGCACCTTAAATGCGCTGGGGCTCGTCGTGGAACGTGGTTAGATGGATTGACGACCGTGCGGTGTAAGACGAGAGTAGGAAGAAGCAGACGCTGTCGCCCCCGTTCGCTATCCTCTTCGAACTCCTTGCGCATGCGCTCTGGGATTTGGCCACCAAGTCGACCGAGGCTGACGTCTGCGATTTACAATCGGAAACGCGGCTCGGCTGTTGGTTCGGCTAGCCTCACGCCTCCCTTCACCCAACCACCTTCCACGACGAGCCCCAGCGCATTTAAGGGTCCCTTAAGCTGGGGGGCGCGGAGACCCTGCGCCGGCCTCTTGTGCTCCGGCTCAGCGGAACTTTTGATTCGATTCCCCAACACACCACGTTATCGTCTCCGAGCCGCCGCGGCCTTCTGTCGGCCGCCGCCCTCGGCGGGATGGGCCTGCTCGCCGGCCGAGCTCGCGCCGACAT
>NZ_JAKSYA010000135.1:0-94449 GCF_022829485.1 Methylobacterium sp. J-059 | reverse complement strand
CCCTCCCCCGCTCCAGGGGAGAGGGACGTAGTTCCGATGCGGAACAAAAAAAGCCGCCCCTGACGGGCGGCTTTGAAGTCTCAGGGAGGCATCAAACAGAGCGGGACGGAGGTCTCACTCGACATCCAGACATCTGGAATGCCCCGACATTCAATCGAAAAAGTTAACGCACGGTTAAGGATCCGGCGTTCCTCAAATCATCGCTCGGTTCGACCGGGCCGACATCAGTATCGGTGGCCGCTCAGGCGGCGAGGCTGGTGAAGAGACCACGCCCGTCGGTGCCGCCGACCAGGCCTTCGACGAAGTTCTCCGGGTGCGGCATCATCCCGAGGACGTTGCCGCCCTCCGAGTAGATCCCGGCGATGGCGTTGAGCGAGCCGTTGCGGTTGGCGGCGATCGTCACCTGCCCGTCGGCGTCGCAGTACCGGAACGCGACCCGGCCTTCGCCCTCGATCCGGGCCAGCGTCTCGGGGTCGGCGAAGTAGTTGCCCTCGCCGTGCGCGACGCAGACGTCGATGACCTCGCCCTTCGCGTAGGCGCCGGCGAAGCGCGTGTCGGTGCGCTCGACGCGCAGCGTCTGCCGGTGGCAGATGAAGCGGCGGTCGACGTTGCGCATCAGCACGCCCGGCAGCAGGCCGGATTCGCACAGGATCTGGAAGCCGTTGCAGATGCCGAGCACCAGCCCGCCGCGGGCGGCGTGCGCGCGGACCGCATCCATCGCGGCGGCGCGGCCGGCGATGGCGCCGCAGCGCAGGTAGTCGCCGTAGGAGAAGCCGCCGGGCAGGACGGCGAGGTCGGTGCCGGCGGGAAGCGCGGTGTCGGCGTGCCACATCGTCGTGACCTCGGCCCCGGCAAGCCGGAGCGCGCGGGCGACGTCGGCGTCGCGGTTCGAGCCGGGGAAGACGACGATCGCGGCGCGCATCACGCGATCTCGATCGCGTAGTTCTCGACCACGGTGTTGGCTAGGAGCTTCTCGCAGGCGGTCTTCAGCGTCGCCTCGGCGCCGGCCCGGTCCGCGGCCGCGACCTCGATGTCGAACACCTTGCCCTGGCGCACGCCCTCGATCGACGCGATGCCGAAGGACTTGAGCGCGGCCTCGATCGCCTTGCCCTGCGGATCGAGGACGCCGGTCTTCAGGGTGACGACGATGCGGGCTTTCATGATGGGCCACTCAGCAGGGTCTGGATCGGAAGAAGGCGGTGACGAACGTCGGGGCGGCCGAGCCGGGCGCGGGGATCGACACGGGACGTGCCGAGACCGGGCATCACCGGCGCGCGGCCCGAGGTGCCGTGCGCAGGGGCTCGATGCTGGTCGCGCGCTGCCAGAGCTGGAGCATGATCCAAGCCGCGACCACGCTGAACAGCCCCATCAGCACGTGGCCGACGGTATCGCCGAGCTCGAACAGGCCGGCGATCGCCCAGCCCGCGGCGATCGCCACCGCGAAGACTTCCGTTCCCACCAGCACCATCATGCTGAGGATCGTGATCAGGTTGCGGGTGTTCACGAGGACCCCTTCCTCCGGCGGCACGGATGTGCGTCCCGCTTGCGAAGGCGGCAGTACCCCGATTGTCGCATCCTGTGCAACCGATAAGCGGAGGGCCGGGAGGCCCCCCGCCTCAGCGCGGCGCCCGCTTGGCGAGGATGCGCTGGAGGGTGCGGCGGTGCATGTTCAGCCGCCGCGCGGTCTCGCTGACGTTCCGTCCGCACAGCTCGTAGACCCGCTGGATGTGCTCCCAGCGCACCCGGTCGGCCGACATCGGGTTCTCGGGCGGGTCGGCCCGCTCGCCGGGCTGCGCCATCAGCGTCCCGTGGATCTCGTCGGCATCGGCCGGCTTGGCGAGGTAGTCGAACGCGCCGAGCTTCACGGCGGTGACGGCGGTGGCGATGTTGCCGTAGCCGGTGAGGATCACGCCGCGGGCCTCGGGCCGGCGCTCCTTCAGGCGGGCGATCACGTCGAGCCCGTTGCCGTCGCCGAGCCGCATGTCGATCACCGCGAAGGCGGGGGCCCGCGCCTCGACCACGGAGACGCCCTCGGCCACGCTCTCGGCGACCTGGACGTGATAGCCGCGCGCTTCCATCGCGCGGGCGAGGCGGGTCGAGAACGGCTTGTCGTCGTCGACGATCAGAAGGCTGCGGTCGGAAAACGCGGCGAGCGGGTCGGCGTCGTTGAGCGCCACAGCATCCGGGGCGCCCGACGAGCTCGATTGCGTCAGCATGAGAAGCTCCTCAAACATTTCGTTGTATTCGTTGAAAGTTTATATAGGCGCGACATCGCCCGCGGGCAGGGGTGGCCGGGTACCGAATTCGGGGGCATGACGGAGCGCCGCACCCCGCTCGAAGATGTGGCGCGCCCAGGAGATCCGGACCTGCGCCCCGTGCGTTCCCGGCTTCGAGGCGTTGGCCAGGGTGATCTGCGCGCCCGAGCGCTCGATCAGCGTCTTGGCGATGAAAAGCCCGAGGCCGAGGCCGGCGCCGACCGTGCCGCCCTGGTTCTGGCCCGCCGTGCGGTCCGGGCTGCGGGTGGTGACGTAGGGTTCGCCCGCCCGCAGCAGCACCTCGGCGGAGAAGCCGGGGCCGTCGTCGCGGATCTCCAGGGTGACCCGGTCCAGGGTCCAGCGCCCCTCGATCACCACCCGGGCGTCGGCGAAGTCGACCGCGTTGTCGAGGATGTTGCCGAGCCCGAACATCACGCCGGCGTTGCGGCGGCAATCCGGCTCCGGGGCGTCGCCCGCGCTCGATATGTCGAGGGCGATGCCCATCGCGCGGTGCGGCGCCACCAGCTCCTCGATGAGATGGCTGAAGCTCAAGGTCTCGAGGAAGCCGGCCCCGTCGCCGTCGAGCGAGGTGAGCTTCGAGAGGATGCCGCGGCAGCGGTCGACCTGCTCGCGCAGCAATTGCAGGTCCTCGGCGACGGCCGGCGGCGCGTCGGGGCCGAGCTGGCGCACCAGCTCCTTGGTCACCACCATGATCGTGCCGAGCGGCGTGCCGAGCTCGTGCGCCGCCGCCGCCGCCAGCCCGTCGAGCTGAGACAGGTGCTGCTCGCGGGCGAGCACCAGCTCCGTCGCGGCCAGCGCCTGGGCGAGCTGTCGCGTCTCCTCCGAGACCCGCCAGGCGTAGACGCCGGTGAAGGCCGTGCCGAGCAGGATCGCCGTCCACACCCCGGAGACGTAGAGGAACGGCAGCTCGATCCGGCCGTCGGCGAACCACGGCAGCGGGCGGTGGACGAGGGCCAGCAGCGTCGCCAGCCCGATCGCCAGCAGGCCGAGCGCCAGCGTCCGCTCCGGCGGCAGCGCGGTCGCCGAGATCAGCACCGGGGCGAGGAACAGCAGCGAGAACGGGTTCTGCAACCCGCCGGTGAGGAACAGCAGCACGGCGAGCTGCACGATGTCGAAGGCCAGCAGCAGCGCCGCCGAATCGGCGCTCAGCCGGTAGCTCGCCGGGAAGCGGATGCGCAGGCCGAGGTTGAGCCACGACGAGGCGGCGATCGCCAGGAAGCACCAGCCGAACGGCAGCCCGAGCCCGAGCCCGAACTGCGCCCCGACCACGGCGGCGCTCTGCCCGGTGATCGCGAGCCAGCGCAGGCGCACGAACGTGTCGAGCCGCAGGTGGCGCGCGTCGCGGACGAAGCCGCTCGGATCGGTGTCGAGCATGATGTGTTCTACGATAGGGCCGCGGCCCCTCCCATCCAGGGCCCGCGACGCTCCGGCGGCCGCCGCGTCAACCCGCCTCGTCCAGCTCGGGGCCGCGGGTGGCGTCGAGGCCGGCGCCCGGGATCGGCGCGATCGGCACCGGCGCGCCGGTGCGGGCCGCCTCGTAGATCGCCTCCATCAGCACCTGGTCCTGCAGGCCCTCCTCGCCGGGGGTGCGCGGCCGGCGGTTCTCCTGGATGCAGCGCGAGAAGTGATCCATCTCCAGGGCGAACTGGTTCTTCGCGCCGAGCACCTTGGTGTCCTGCGACACCGCCTTGCCGTCGCGATGGGTGATGACGAGGCGCTGGCCGACATAGGCGAAGGCGTTCTGCAGATCGATGTCGGCGCCGCCGGTATGCACCGTCAGGCGGCGCGATTCGTGGACGCCGTAGCTGGTCATGCACTGCGCCAGCACGCCGGAGGGGAAGCGCAGGGTGAAGCTCACGCTCTCCTCGACCTCGCGGAACTTCGGGTCGTCGGGCGGCGAATAGGTGTGCGCCTGGATCAGGTCGGGCTCCTCGCCCAGCAGCGCCCGCACGCCGTTGAGGCAGTAGAGCCCGATATCCGGCAACGCCCCGCCGCCGGACAGCGCCTTCTTCAGGCGCCACTGCTCCGGCAGGCCCGAGGTCTGGCCGTTGAAGGCCTGGATCATCCGCGGCTTGCCGAACTCGCCCGAGCGGACGAGGCGCACGACCTCGCGGTTGTAGGGCTCGTACTGGCAGCGATAGGCGATCATCAGCTTGACCTTGGCCTGCTCGCACGCCGCGATCATCGCGCGGGCTTCCGCGGAGGAGGCCGCCATCGGCTTCTCGCACAGCACGTGCTTGCCGGCCCCCGCCGCGGCGACGACGTCGTCGCGGTGCACCGCGTTCGGGGTGACGATGTAGACCGCCTGGATCTCGGGATTGGCCTTGAGCTTGTCCCAGTCGCCGTAGCCGTAGACCGCGCTCTCGGCGACGCCGTACTGCTTGGCCACGAGCTTGGCCTTGTCCGGCGTGCCCGACATGAGCGCCACGAGCCGCGAGCGCTTGGCCTCTCCGAGCGCCGGGAGAATCTCGTCGAGGCTGAGGCGCCCGAGGCCGACGACGCAGTAGCCGACCCGCTGGCCCGGCGGCTGCGGCGCGGGCGTCGGCGCCGGAGGCCGGTCCCCCTGGCCGCGCCAGTTCGGGAACTGCACGCGGCCGCCCTGAACCGCGCCGGTGTCGGCCGGCACCGTCGGGCCGGGCGTCGTCGCGGCGCGGGCCGCGTCCGCAGCCGCGAGCGCCGCGCCGGTGAGGGTGACGCCGCCGGCCCGCAGCAGGGTCCGTCGCGAGAGCCCGTGATCGTCTGCCATGCATCCCCGTCTCGGTCGGTGAGAGGCGGGGAAACCCGGGGCCTGATCGCAGGGTTCCGCCGGGCGCCGGCGCGCTCAGTGCAGCCGGTCGGGCGGGGCGGCCGCATTCCAGGCGGCCCGGGCCTCGGCCGCCGCGCCGTCCTCGCGCGCCGGTTGATCGAGGAAGGCGAGGCCGGCCTGGGTGCCGTCGCGCCAGACGACCTCGGCGCGGCGGGTCTCGTTGCGGCCGGTCACGTTGCGGCCGGTCACCGTGAGGTCGACGACGCGCGGCAGGACCACGTCCTCCGCGACGACGATGCGGGCGCCGGTCAGCGAATGGTCCCGCAGGCGGCACGGAGCCTCCGGCAGGAACGCCGCGAGGCGCAGGGTGCCGCCGAGGCAGGCCCGGCGGCGGTCGCTGTGGCGGCGCTCGATCTTGGGCGTCGTCAAGGTCACGAAAGTCATCCCGGCTCTTGTTGGCATTTCATCAATGCAAAGGAGCACGAAAAGCTTCGTCTCGTCAGGTATAAGTGATGGTTAACCCTAACGGCGCCGGGCAGGCATGCGGCCGTCACCGGGCCGGCGGCGGGTCCGGCGCCTCGACGCCGCCGCTGCGCTGGAGCTGGAGCGCGACGAACCAGCACAGGGCCGCCCAGGCGGCGCCGATGCACCAGCCGGCCAGCACGTCGCTCGGCCAGTGGACGCCGAGGTAGATCCGGCTGATCCCGACGAGGAGGGTCATGGTGACGCCGAGCGCCAGCACCAGCGCCTTGACGCGGCGGTAGCGGTCGATCCGCGCGAGCAGCGTCGCCAGGGTCAGGTAAGCGATCGCCGACATCATCGCGTGGCCGCTCGGGAAGCTCGCCGTGAACACGTCCATGCCGTGCGGCACCAGGTCCGGCCGCGGGCGATGGTAGAACAGCTTCAGCACCGTCGAGACCAGCTCGCCGCCGCCGACCGCGCCGATCACGAACAGACCGACCCGGCGCTTGCCGGACAGGGCGAGGTAGGCCGCGACCGACGCCGTCAGGAACACGATGGTGAAGACGCTGCCGAGCCCGGTGATGTCGCGCATCGTCTCCTCGAGCCAGCGCGGCCCGATCGGATCGGACAGGTCGGCCGGGTTGCGCAGGGCGAGCAGGATCTTGCGGTCGAGAGCCTCGGTCGAGCCCTCGCCGACCTCGTGCGCCAGGGCGAAGAAGGCGTAGCCGAGCCCGCTGACGCAGATCAGCGCCAGCAACGGCCCGACCTCGTTGAGGCGCAGCCGGAGCCAGACGGAGGTGGCGTGGGACAGGAACGGGATGCGCCGCAGCGGGGCGGGGGGGCTCATCGCGCCGTGCCCGATCGATCGCGAGCGCCGTGGGGAGGATTCATCGAGACCATCACGCGTTCTCGCCGAAGGCGAAGCGCGCCCGCTCGGCCCAGGGACCGCCGAGGTAGCGCCACAGGCGGGTGGCCGGCGCGGTGAAGCGGAACGGCGCGAAGTCGTCGGCGAGGGCGGCGTGGAGCGCGCGGGCGGTGTCGGGGTCGACCTTGTTCTGCACGGTGACGTGCGGGCGCCAGCCCTGCTTGTCCTGGGCGGTGAGGTGGGCGTCGAAGGTCTTGGCGAGGCGCGCGCGGAAGGCCGAGAGCGGCTCGGAATCGAGGACGTAGGCCACGCCGCGGCCGGTGAAGCGCAGCCCCGTCACCGCGACCTCGGGCGCCGGCACGGTGCGCGCGAGCAGCGCGATCGTCTCGCGCACGCCCGCCTCGGCGGCGCCGGGCAGGTTGTGGAACAGCGTGGCGTGGGCCGGGATGCGGTTGAGCGCCTTCGGGAAGTGCCGCCGCCGCAGGCCGTCGAACCGCGCGAACGTGTCCGCGTCGAACTCGAGCGTCAGGATCAGGGGCGCCTGCCGGGCGTCCTGTCCCGGCTCCTCTTGCTTCAGCGCATCTTGCGTCGGCGTCTCTGGCATGCGGGCTTCCTGTCGCGGCCGGACGGAGATGGCGCGGCGCGCGATCAGGTCCAGTAGAGGATCCGCGCCGCGGGCAGGTCGCGGGCGAGCGCGGCAAACAGCGTGTCGCGCATCGACCGCATCAGCTCCTTGGGGAAGACGTACTTCACCGAGCCGAACTTGGTGAGCTTCTTCGCGCGCTCGGCCTCGTCGAGCGGCAGGTCGGAGCCCGGGTACCAGCCCTGGAGCACCTGCTTCGAGCCCGGGGTGAAGCGGTGGGTGATCAGCTCGGCGGTGAGGTCGAGGTCGGGCACGTCGGCGAGCGCCGCGGCGGCCTCACGGATCAGCCCGGCATAGCCGGCCTCCCAATCCGGCACCGGCAGGATCGGCGCGATCGTGAGCCCGACGGGATAGCCCGCCAGCGCCACGGCCCGCATCGCCTGGAGCCGCGCGTCGAGGCTCGCGGTGCCGCCCTCGTAGCGCGTCGCGGTGCGGGCGTTGACCGAGAACCGGATGCGGGTGCGGCGGTTGTGCGGCAGGTCGAGCAGCGGCTCGACCGCGGCGAACTTGGTGGTGAAGCGCAGCTGCACCGGCGCCTCCCAGGCACCGAAATGCCGGATCGCCGCCGAGAGCGAGCCGGTGAGGTGCTCGATGCCCAGCGGATCGGTGTAGCACGAGGCCTCGAAGGTGGTCCCTTCCTGCGCCCGCTCGGCCTGCGCCGAGGTCACCGCGCCCTGGCCGAGATAGGCGCCGAGATTGGCCAGGATCGCGTCGAGGTTGGCGTAGGCCCGCGTCACCGGCGGCCCCGACAGGGAGCCGGCGAGGTAGCAGTACTGGCAATGGGCCGGGCAGCCCTCGGCGAGGTCGAAGCGCCAGTCGGCCGAGGGCGGGATCGGCTGGAGCCGGAGCTTGGTCGGCGGTGCCACGACGAGGGCGAGCGTCGCCTTCGCCTCGATGTAGGCCCGGCGCGGGTCGGCCTGGCGCAGGCCGGTGAGGCGGTTGGCCGTCAGGCGCTCGACCGGGAGCCCGAGCGCTTCCGCGCGGGCGAGCATCGCCCGGCCGTGCGCGTGCTCCAGGGCGGCCGGCGTCGCCAGGACGCGCCGCGGACGCCACAAGCGTGCCGGCCGCGCCGTCGACGAGACGGCCGGCGCGGGCGGCGGCGAAAGGACGGGCGGCGAAAGCACCGGTGGCGCGAGGGTCTGGGCGGGCTCCATGAGGGCCGAACGCCCCGGCACCCGTGCCGGCTCCTCACTTCCGCCGGGCGCGGCCTGCGGCTAAAGCACCGGCCATGGCCCCGAAGCGTTCGCCCGTCCCCCCCGTCCGGGAAACCATCCACGAGGGGCGCGACGGCTGGCTGTTCCTCATCGGCGGCAGCAACGACGTCATGCAGCGCTACCGCGGGACCCTGCGGCAGTGGTGGACCCTGCGCGGCTGGACCCGGCTGATCACGGCGCGCGCCGCCCGCGCGGCCGGGCTCGGCATCCGCTGCGTCCAGCTCATCGTGCCGGAAAAGCTCTCGGTCTACGATCACAAGACCATCGACCTGCGCTACGACCCGGCCCGGGCCTCGACCCGTCGCCTCGCCCGCAAGCTCGCGGGGCAGGCCACCTATCTCGACCTGCTCGGCCCGTTTCGCGCGGCCCGCGACGGGCCGGTGCCGCTCTACCTCAAGACCGACACGCACTGGTCGGCCGAGGGATGCCTGCTCGCCTATCGCGAATTGATGCGGGCGCTCGCCGCGGTCCCGCCGGCCGACATCGGCACCCGGCCCGTCCTCGTGACGGAGCGGGTGATGGATCTCGGCGCAAAGCTGCCGGGCCGGCCGGCCGAGCGCCTGGTGCGCCCGCAGATCCACCGCGACGCGGTGCGCGTCGAGACCGGGGCGCTGCTCGCGGCCTCCGAGGAAGCGGGAACCGAGGTCGACCTGCATGTCGGCGCGCACGTGGTCTACCGCAACGCCAACCCCGCCGCCGACCCGCGGCGCGTGGTGCTGTTCGGCGATTCCTACGCGCATTTCGCGCCGATGCTGCTCACCGGGCTGCTGGCCGAGAGCTTCGCCGAGGTGCACTTCGTGTGGTCGTCGAGCTTCGACTGGGCTTACGTCGAGCGGGTGCGCCCCGACATCCTGCTGTTCGAGCTCGCCGAGCGCTTCCTCGCCCGCCTGCCCGCCGACGACTTCGACGTGGCCGCCGGGCGCCGGGCCGGCGCGGCCGGCTAGAGCATTCTCCGCGATCCCCGGATCACGTGGAATGCTCTCCCGTTGCAAGATCGCGTCAGGGGATCGGCTGGCTCAGGGTGGTTTCGACGAGGACGTCGTCGGTCTGGGCCGCGAGGTAGAGGTCCGGCGTCCACGCGATGCCGAGGAGAAGGACGACGATCGCGAGGAGGCCGGCCAGGCCCAGCGTCACCCCGTCGGCCTGCCGCCGCAGCGCGTGGATCGCGGCGCATCCGGCGGTGAACACGGCCGCCTCGGCGGCGGGGATCGCGAGGGCAAGCGACATCGGGCCTTCTCTCCGGACGTTTCGGCGGGATCGTGCCACCCGTCTCACGGTCCGGCATCGAATGCGAGATGCCGAGGCCTGCGCGGGGCGACGACCGAGGAAGACATCCAAGCAGGAAATGGGCTAAGTGCACCTCACCAAACCCCCGACCTCCGCGGCCGTTCACTATGTCGGCGACGCCACGACGGGGGTTTTGTGAGAGGCACCAAGCCTGCCACAACCTTTCCCCCTCGCCGCGTCGCCCTCCCGACGGACGGCGCGACGCGCGAAACAACGGATCGCACCCATGGGATTGCTCGTCGACGGCGTCTGGCAGGATCAGTGGTACGACACGGCGTCGACCGGCGGCCGCTTCGAGCGCAAGGCCTCCGCCTTCCGCAGCTGGGTCACCGCCGACGGGTCGCCCGGCCCCTCGGGCGAGGGCGGGTTCAAGGCCGAGCCCGGGCGCTACCACCTCTACGTCTCGCTCGCCTGCCCGTGGGCGCACCGCACCCTGATCGTGCGGGCGCTGAAGGGCCTCGAGGACGCGATCTCCGTCTCCGTCGTCGACCCACACATGGGCGCCGAGGGCTGGGTGTTCGGCGACAGCCCCGGCGCCACCCCCGATCCGATCCACCATGCGACGCGGCTCTACGAGGTCTACCGCGCCGCCGACCCGCGCTATACCGGCCGCGTCACCGTGCCGGTGCTGTGGGACCGCGAGCGGAAGACGATCGTCTCGAACGAATCGGCCGAGATCATCCGCATGCTCGACGGGGCCTTCCACGGCGGCGGGCCGGACCTCTGCCCGGACGACCTGCGCGGGGAAATCGATGCGGTGAACGCCCGGGTCTACGACCGGGTCAACAACGGCGTCTACAAGGCCGGCTTCGCCACCGCGCAATCCGTCTACGCGGAGGCCTTCGCCGCGCTGTTCGCCGAGCTCGACGCGCTGGACGCCCGCCTCGACCGGTCGCGCTACCTGTGCGGCGCACGGCTCACCGAGGCCGACATCCGGCTGTTCACGACGCTGGTGCGGTTCGACGCGGTCTATGTCGGGCACTTCAAGTGCAACCGGCAGCGCATCGCCGACTACCCGAACCTGTCGAACTACCTGCGCGACCTCTACGCCCTGCCGGGCGTCGCCGGGACGGTGGACCTCGTCCACATCAAGCGGCACTATTACGAGAGCCATCCGACCATCAACCCGACGGGCATCGTCCCGGTGGGGCCGGCGCTGGACTTCGCCGCGCCCAACGACCGGGCCCTGCGCTTCGGCGGGTGAGGCGAACGCGCGCCGGGCTCGACGGATGCGCGCGGCGCGTTAGATCGGACGGCATGACGCTCGCACAGACCTCTCGCCGCCTCGCCCTCGCCCTGCTCGCCGCGCCCTTGGCGCTGTCGGGCCCCGCCCGGTCCCAGGCCGCGGTGCAGCTCGACGGCACCTGCGAGAAACTGACGATCGAAGGGAAGGACGCCACCTCGGCCTGCAGGCCGACTCTCGGGAACAGCGCCGAGCGTCGGCGCACGACCTTCGACTTCACCACCACGGACGGGCGCACGCTCAGCTTCAGCGGCACCGGCGCGCAGCAGGAGCGTACCGAGGAGACCGACCCGCTGCAGCCGATCAACCTCGTCACCACCGGCACGTCGAGCGACAAGGGCATCGTGCGCAACCCGACCCCGGCGGTCGGCGCCTGCACCTTCTCGACGCCGGCACCGGGCAAGACCACCATCGCCTGCGAGGCCTCGGCGCCGGACGGCCGCACCTTCGCCGGGACCTTCGTGACGCAGGCCAAGGCCGCCGCCGGCGCCCCCGCGCAGTAGGCCCGGCGTTTCGAGGGTCGGGGCGCACCGCGCGACGCGCTCCACCCTGGGATGCAGCGATCCGGTCTCGGCCCGGCACCGCGCGCGGGACGGCCCTCGGGGGCCGGCGAAAACGCGACGAAACCCGCGGATTTGCCCGATTCCGCCGCGCGAGAGCGCGCGCACCGCACTGGTCAGCCGCGTGCCCGAGTCCCATGTACCCGGTCTGGCGACATTTGGTTCCAAGGCCCGACACCGCATGCTGAACGACACGCTCGCGACGGACGCGCACCCGGGTGCGTCCGACCTGGTCCGGGAGACCACCACGGCCGGTTTCCGGCAGGACGTCATCGCCGAATCGGCGAACCGTCCCGTGCTGGTCGCGTTCTGGTCGCCGCGCGCACCGTCGAGCAAGACGCTGCTCGCCGTGCTGGAGAAGCTCGTCCGCGCCGCCGCGAGCAAGGTCGTGCTGGTCAAGATGAACGTCGACGAGCATCCGGCGGTCTGGGACCAGATCGGCCAGCAGCTCGGCCTGCAGGGCGTGCCCGCCGTGGTCGCCATCGACCAGGGCCGCCCGGTCGACATGTTCGAGGGCGCCCTGCCGGAAGCGCAGATCAAGACCTTCTTCGACCGTCTCGCCGGCCCGAGCGAGATCGATCAGGTGATGGCGGAAGCCGCGCAGGCGCTGGCGGAGGGCGACCTCGCCGGCGCCTCCGAGCTCTACGCGGCGGTGCTCGGGCAGCAGCCCGACAACGTCGCGGCCCTGGCCGGCCTGGCCAAGATCCAGCTCGACGCCGGCGAGCTGGAGAACGCCAAGCAGGTGCTGGCGATGGTGCCGGAGGCCAAGGCCGCCGACCCGGGGCTCGCCGGCATCCGCGCCGCGATCGTCCTGGCCGAGCAGGCCGCGGCGCTCGGCGACCTCGCCGGCCTGGAGGCGGAGGTCGCCGCGAACCCGGACGCGCACCAGGCCCGGTTCGACCTCGCCCTCGGCCTCAATGCCGGGAACGAGCGCGAGAAGGCGGTCGATCACCTGATCGAGATCATCCGCCGCGACCGGACCTGGAACGAGGACGGCGCGCGCAAGCAGCTGCTCCAGTTCTTCGAGGCCTGGGGCCCGATGGATCCGGCCGCGATTCGCGGACGGCGCAAGCTCTCGACGCTGCTGTTCGCGTGAGGGCGGATCTGCGGGTGCAGAGGGAAGCCGAAGGTTCTGTCTTGCTGGAGGCATCATGAGCACGCATGCGGGCTACAAGGGGCCGGGCGATTGCCCGCCCGTCATCCCGGTCTTCCCCCTGCCCGGCGCCCTGCTGCTGCCGCGCGGGCAGATGCCGCTCAACATCTTCGAGCCGCGCTACCTCGCGATGGTGGACGACGCCCTGCGGACCGACCGGGTCATCGGCATGATCCAGCCCGACGCCGAGGGCGGCGCCTCGCCGTTGAACCCGAAGCTGTACCGCGTCGGCTGCGCCGGGCGGATCACCCAGTTCGCCGAGACCGGCGACGGGCGCTACCTGCTCTCGCTGACCGGCATCGGCCGCTTCCGGGTGATGAGCGAGCTGGCCACCACCGGCGCCTATCGCCGCTGCCAGGTCAGCTACGACGACTTCGCCATCGATTTCACCGCGCGTGCCGGCGAGGACGCGGTGGACCGCGAAGGCGTGCTGCGGGCGCTGCGCGACTTCGTCGATTCCAACGACCTCAAGGTCGACTGGGCCGGGATCGAGGAGGCGCCGAACGAGGCCCTGGTCAACGCGCTGTGCATGATGAGCCCGTTCGGCGTCCGCGAGAAGCAGGCGATGCTCGAGGCCGCCGACCTGAAGACCCGCGCCGAGATCCTAGTCGCGGTCACCGAGATGGAGATGGTGCGCAGCACCGGGCCCGAGCCGACGATGCAGTGACGGCTCGAAGGACGGCCCGGCGGCGACGAGCGCCTGCGCCTTCGCGACCGACCGGCACGGCTTCCCATGGAGAACCAGAGCATGACGCAGGACATGACCACGCAGAGCACCGCCGTCGAGGCGACCCGCGTCGACCCGAAGCTCCTCGAGCTGCTGGTCTGCCCGCTGACCAAGGGCACCCTCGATTACGATGCCGGCCGCCAGGAGCTGATCAGCCGCTCGGCCAAGCTCGCCTACCCGATCCGCGACGGCATCCCGATCATGCTGCCGGAAGAGGCGCGCCAGCTGACGGACTGAGCCGGGGCGAGGACGAGGGCATGGCGTTCAAGGCGAAATCCGCCTCCGAGACGAAGGCGGCCGAGCTCGCATCCGCGATCGTGCGCATCGCCGACCGGGACGGCGCGCCGCTGCAGATCGGCGTCGACCGGCTGCGCCAGGGCAACCCGCGGCTGACGCCGCTGGCGATCGGCCAGCTCTACCGCAAGCATCGCGACCACCTCGACGCCGCCCTCGCCGAGCGCGGCTACACCCTCGTCGGCTATGCCGACCAGGGCCCCGGCCGCGGCATGGAGTTCGAGATCGACCCCGCCTGACACGGGACCCGGCCGGGGCGTCGAACGTGCCGCGGTACCGGCCATCGCCCGCCCGTGGTAGGGGAGGCGATGCCCCGCTGGCTTTTCCTCACCTTCGTCGCCGCCGTGGCGCTGGCCGTGCTCGGCAGCGCCATCATCGTCCTGCGCGCCCCGCCGTCCAAGCCGCCGGCCGCGAGCCTGTCCTGCGCACCGATGCCCTGCCCGGGGACCGCGCCGACGGCGTGAGCCCCGGCCGAGCGGCCTTCGCCGGCCATTTCCGCACGGGCCTCGGACGAGCCGCGGGGCCTCCCTCGCCGCCGCGGGCGGGGAGGCCTGCACGATGCGGCACCGTCGCGAAACGCCTCAGAAGAAGATCGGCCGCGCGCTCGCGTGGTGCTCGCCGAGCACGGTGCCGGTGGCGGGCTCGATCTCCTTGAGCACCACGTCGTAGCCCCAGAGGTCGGCGAGGTGCTGCAGCACGCGCCGGGCGTCGTCCTTCTGCAGGGTGATCTTGTTCAGCGCCTTGTGGTGCAGGATCAGGCGGCGGTCGCCCTCGAGGTCGACGTCCACCACCTCGATGTCGGGATCGAGCCAGGCCACGTCGTACTGGCGGCCGAACGAGCGGCGCATCTTGCGGTAGCCGCGCTCGTCGTGGATCGCGGCGACGTGCAGCTCGGGCTGCTCCGGATCGTCGGCGACGTGGAACAGCCGCATGTCGCGCATCAGCTTCGGCGACAGGAACTGGGCGATGAAGCTCTCGTCGCGGTAGTTCTCCCAGCAATCGCGCAGCACCGCCATGCCGTCGCCGGTGCCGGCGATGTCGGGGAACCACTGCCGGTCCTCCGCCGTCGGCTGCTCGACGATGCGGGCGATGTCCTGCATCATCGCGAAGCCGATCGCGTAGGGGTTGTGGCCGCTGTAGCTGCGGTCGTCGTAGTTCGGCTGGCGGATGACGTTGGTGTGCGACTGCAGGAACTCGAGATAGGCCGCCTCGCCGATCAGGCCCTTCTCGGAGAGCGCGTTCATGATCCGGTAGTGGCAGTAGGTGGCGCAGCCCTCGTTCATCACCTTGGTCTGGCGCTGCGGGTAGAAGTACTGCGCCACCAGCCGGACGATGCGCAGGATCTCGCGCTGCCAGCGCTGCAGGCGCGGGGCGACCTTCTCCAGGAAGTAGAGGATGTTCTCCTGCGGCAGCTCGAGCAGCGCCTTGCGCCGCTCGATCGCCTGGTCGGCGCGCGTCGCCCCCGCCTTCGCCGGCAGGGTGCGCCACAGGTCGTTGTAGATCTGCTCGCCGTGCTCGACGCGCTCGCGCTCGCGCCGCTGCTCGGAGGCGAGGTCCGGCCGCTTCTTGCGCGGGTAGCGGTGCACGCCCTGGCTCATCAGCGCGTGGGCGGCGTCGAGCACCTGCTCGACGGCCTGATGGCCGTAGCGCTCCTCGCAGCGGGAGATGTAGGTCTTGGCGAAGTCGAGATAGTCGAGGATGCCCTCGGCGTCGGTCCACTGCCGGAACAGGTAGTTGTTCTTGAAGAAGTGGTTGTGGCCGAACGCGGCGTGGGCGATCACCAGCGTCTGCATCGTCGCCGTGTTCTCCTCCATGATGTAGGAGATGCATGGGTCGGAGTTGATGACGATCTCGTAGGCGAGCCCCATCATGCCGCGGCGATAGCCGGATTCGTGCTGGGCGAAGTGCTTGCCGAACGACCAGTGCTTGTAGAACAGCGGCATGCCGATCGACGCGTAGGCGTCGAGCATCTGCTCGGCGGTGATGATCTCGATCTGGTTCGGATACCACGACAGCCCGAGCGCCCGCGCCTCGACCTCGCAGGCGTCGTGGATGCGCCGGATGGTGTCGAAGTCCCAGTCGTTGCCGGTGAACAGCGGTTTTGGGGCGCCGGACGTCGCGCGTGTCTTGAGAGCAGTCATATCGCCTCCCGATCGGCCGGCCGAAGCGCGACGTACCCCCTCTCCCGTGCGGGAGAGGGTTGGGGTGAGGGAGCAGGTCCGTCCGGAGAGGTCGCCCCCCTCACCCTGTCCCTCTCCCAACCGGGAGAGAGGACCCGCGCCCCGACATGACGACCTGCGAAGCTCAAGACTCCGCCTCCGCCCGCGCGTCCTTGCGCCCGAACAGGTCGCGGAAGACGGCGTAGATCTCGCGGCGGTGGTTGACCTTGCGCATGGCGATCGGGCCGCCGGCCTTGGCGATAGCCTCGTAGGTCCGCCACAGGGTGGTGCGGTGCTCGACGAAGCCGGCGCGCGGGCCGTTCTCGTCGCCGACCTCGAGATAGGCGAAGTGCTGGCAGGCCGGCAGGATGTGGGCGCGCAGCAGCTCGGTCGAGGTCGGGCCGTCGGAGGAGACGTTGTCGCCGTCCGACGCCTGCGCCGCGTAGATGTTCCAGTCGTTGGGGTCGTAGCGCTCGGCGATGATGCGCTTCATCTCCACCAGCGCCGAGGAGACCAGCGTGCCGCCGGTCTCGCGGGAGCCGAAGAAGGTCTCCTCGTCGACCTCGGTCGCCCGGTCGGTGTGGCGGATGAACACGATCTCCACGTGTCGGTAGCGGCGCGTGAGGAAGATGTGCAGCAGGATGTAGAACCGCTTGGCGAGGTCCTTCATGTGCTCGGTCATCGAGCCGGACACGTCCATCAGGCAGAACATCACCGCCTGCGCGATCGGGCGCGGATACGGCTCGAAGCGGCGGTAGCGCAGGTCGATCGGGTCGACGTAGGGGATGCGCCGCGTCCGCTCGCGCAAGCCCGCCAGCGCCTCGGCGAGGTCTGGCAGCGCCGGGTCGCCCTCGTCCAGGCCGGCGATGCGGGCTTCGAGCGCCGCCACCTCCTCGGGCTTCGGCCGCTTCAGGGCGATGCGCCGCGACATCGAGTTGCGCAGCGTCCGGGTGAGGGCGAGGTTGGCCGGCGAGCCGGTCACGGTGTAGCCGGCCCGGCGCAGCCCCTCCGTCTCCACCACCGCCAGGCGGCGCTTGGCGAGGTCGGGCAGCTCTAGGTCCTCGAGGAACAGCTCGAGGAACTCCTCCCGGGTCAGGACGAAGCGGAACGCGTCCTCGTTGTTCTCGCCGCCGTCCCCGCCCTCGCCGGAGCCGCGGCCGCCCCCGCCGCCCTGCGGCCGCTCGATGCGGTCGCCTTCCACGTAGGTCTTGTTGCCGGGCAGGATGTGGTCCTGGAGGCCGGTGCCCGGCTGGCGGGAGAAACGCGGCTCGCGCACCCCGTCGGCCGGCACCGTGACGCGGCCGTCCTTGCCGAGGTCCCTGATGTCCTTCTCGCGGGCCGACTCGCGCACGGCCCGCTGGGCCACGTCCTTGACCCGCCTAAGGAAGCGCTGCCGGTTGGCGAGGCTCTTGCCTCCTGGATTCAATCGACGGTCGACGATGTGCATTCGGTGATCAAATCCCCGCCCGCAAGATCCGACCGGGATAACGCGCCGGCCGGTCGTCCGAAATCATGGCGGATCTCGATCAGGTCCCCGAGGGGACCGAATCATCCCGCCTGCTTCACCCGCATGTACCACTCGACCAGGCGGCGCACCTGCCGCTCGGTGTAGCCGCGCGAGACCATCCGGTCGACGAACTCGCCGTGCTTCTTCTCGGTCTCGCCGTCCTTCTTCGAGCCGAACGAGATCACCGGCAGCAATTCCTCAACCTGGCTGAACATCCGCCGCTCGATGACCTCGCGCAGCTTCTCGTAGGACGTCCACGAGGGGTTGCGGCCGCCGTGCTGGGCCCGCGAGCGCAGGGCGAACTTCACCACCTCGTTGCGGAAGTCCTTCGGGTTGGCGATCCCGGCCGGCTTCTCGATCTTCGTCAGCTCCTGGTTGAGAAGCTCGCGGTTGAGCAATTGCCCGGTCTCGGAATCCTTGAAGTCCTGGTCCTCGATCCAGGCGTCGGCGTAGTCGATGTAGCGGTCGAACAGGTTCTGGCCGTAATCGTGGTAGGATTCGAGGTAGGCCTTCTGGATCTCGTGGCCGATGAACTCGGCGTAGCGCGGCGCCAGCTCGCCCTTGATGAACTCGAGGTAGCGCTTCTCGGTCTCGGGCGGGAGCTGCTCGCGGCGCAGCGACTGCTCGAGCACGTACATCAGGTGCACCGGGTCGGCCGAGACCTCGGTGGTGTCGTGGTTGAAGGTCGCGGCCAGCACCTTGAAGGCGAAGCGGGTCGAGATCCCGTCCATGCCCTCGTCGACGCCGGCCGAATCCTTGTACTCCTGCATCGAGCGGGCGCGGGGGTCGACCTCGCGCAGGGACTCGCCGTCGTAGACGCGCATCTTCGAGAACGCGTTGGAGTTGGCGTGCTCGCGCAGGCGCGACAGCACCGAGAACCGCGACAGCATCTCCAGGGTGCCCGGCGCGCAGGCCGCATCCGAGAGCTCGGAGCCCGAGATCAGCTTCTCGTAGATGTGCTGCTCCTCCTGCACGCGCAGGCAGTAGGGCACCTTGATCACGTAGATGCGGTCGATGAAGGCTTCGTTGTTCTTGTTGGTCTTGAAGGTCTGCCACTCGGACTCGTTCGAGTGCGCCAGGATGATGCCGGTGAAGGGGATCGCGCCGATGTTCTCGGTGCCGACGTAGTTGCCCTCCTGCGTCGCCGTGAGCAGCGGGTGCAGCATCTTGATCGGCGCCTTGAACATCTCGACGAACTCGAGGACGCCCTGGTTGGCGCGGTTCAGGCCGCCCGAGTACGAGTACGCGTCCGGGTCCGCCTGCGACAGCGTCTCCAGCCGGCGGATGTCGACCTTGCCGACCAGCGAGGAGATGTCCTGGTTGTTCTCGTCGCCGGGCTCGGTCTTGGCGATGGCGATCTGGCGCAGGCGCGAGGGCCGGACCTTGATCACCTTGAACTGCGAGATGTCGCCCTCGAACTCGTCGAGACGCTTCAGCGCCCACGGGCTCATCAGGCCGGTCAGGCGCCGGCGCGGGATGCCGTAGCGGCTCTGGATCTCGGCGCCCATGGTCTCGGGGTCGAACAGCCCGAGCGGGCTCTCGAAGACCGGCGAGACCTCGTTGCCGGCCTTGAGCACGTAGACCGGATGGACCTCCATCAGGGCCTTGAGACGCTCGGCCAGGGAGGACTTGCCGCCGCCGACGGGCCCGAGCAGGTAGAGGATCTGCTTGCGCTCCTCCAGGCCCTGCGCCGCATGGCGGAAGAACGAGACGATCCGCTCGATCGTCTCCTCCATGCCGAAGAACTCGTGGAAGGCCGGGTAGGTCCGGATCGTCCGGTTCATGAAGACGCGGCCGAGGCGGGCGTCCTTCGAGGTGTCGACGAATTCCGGCTTGCCGATCGCGTCGAGGATGCGCTCGGCGGCGCTCGCGTACATCAGCGGCTCGTCGCGGCACGCCTCGAGGAATTCGGAGAGCGTCATCTCCGTGTCGCGGCGCGCTTCGTACCCGCGGGCGAAGCTCTGGAAAAGGTCGTTGGTCGCATGCATCGGCATTCGATAACCCTCTCAGACCGTCAACAGCTTCATCCTGTCCTGCCGCGAACGCAACCGACAGGCCCGCATTTGTCGCAGTGCGGCGAACACGGTGACGCTGCGTGTGCTGGATGCAACACCCGTCGGGCTGAAATGCGGCATCCGTCAAGCTTCCCCATGGTCGTCCGGCCGGATCGAAAGAACGATCCGGCCGAAAAAACGTGCACTTCGAGCTTTCGGTTGCCTCCGATCAGAGATCGCTGCTGTCTTTCTTGGCATCGGTGTCCTTCTTGGCCGACGCAGCCTCGACGGTGATTTTGATATTCTGCGTCTGGACTTGACCGTCCGCGTTCTTGATTTCGAACGTCACCTCGTCGACGCCGGTGTAGCCGGCCTTCGGCTGGTAGAAGAGACCCTGGACCGCGGTGTCCTTGTTCGGGCAGCGATAGGAAGCGGGCGTCTTCTGCTTGCCGACCTTGGTGATCAGCGCGCCGTTCTTCGGCGCGCCCGAGACCTTGAACTCCGGCATCGGGCCGGGCGAGCAATCCTTCTTCAGGTTCGGGACGATGGCGATCCGAACCGTCTTGCCGGAGGCGACGGTCTCGCTCTTGGTGATCGTCGTCTGCGCGAAGGCGGGCGCGGCCAGCAGGAGAGCGCCGGCGGCGAGCGCGCGGACGGGGCGAAGGGCGGACAGGGTGGCGCTCACGGGCGTGTCTCCGAACATCTCTTGGCGCGGCATCCGGAGCCATGGGGCCACGTGCCGGCCGAGCCGATGTGGGGATGCCCACGACGCGCGTCGAGGCCGCAGGCCCGTGCCGGCAGCTGGGACCGCGATTATTGCTGAAGCGCGGCCGCGACCACGCCGGTGACGCGGGCGATCTGCGCGGCGTCGAGCTCGCCTTCCAGGGCCGCCGCGAGGCTGCGCTCGACCCGTGCGCGCTCGCCCGCATCCGAAGTCGGGGTGACGGGGATATCAGTCTCGTCGAGGCCGCAGACCCGGCGGATCGTCTCGGCTGCGGCCAGCAGCGCGCCGCGATCGGTCGGCCCCATCTCCCAGAGCGGGTTGCGCAGGCGGCTGACGACGCGCCGCGCGTCGCGATAATCTCGGTCGACGTGAGTCGCGGCCTCGATCTGGCTGACGAGGAACATCAGCTCCAGGACCTCGGAGGCCGCGTCGGGGCACGCGCGCACGATCCGCATCACGCGGCTGATGAGTTCCTGCGTCGGCGTCATCGAACGGCGGGGTGCGCTCATGCGGCGATCAACGCGGATCGGCTCGCAAAGTTCGCCGCGCCGTGACGCATCGCGCGGCGTCGTCGCGACGCAGCCTGGGCGCCGCTCAGGCCTCGGGCGGGGCGCGGAAGGCCGCCAGCACCTCGCGGCAGGCGTAGAGGTCCTGCAGCGCGCCGGCCAGCGCCTCGCGGTCCAGGGCCTCATGATCCGAGGTTTCGCGATTCGACCCCTCGCGATCCAGGGTCTCGGGCTCGGCGCCGTCGGGGGACGACGTGGCCGGGCCGCTCGTCTCCTGCATCACCGGCGCGGCCGCCACCGCCTCGCCGCGGCCGACCGCCTGGACGAAGCGGACGCCGTTCTCCTTGAGGACGCGCTGCGCCCCCTCGATCGTGTAGCGCTGGACGTGGAGCAGGTGGCGGATGCCCGCGACGAGCGCGACGTCGCCGGGACGGTAGTAGCGCCGCCCGCCGGCCCGCTTCACCGGCCGGATCTGGCCGAACCGGGTTTCCCAGAACCGCAGGACGTGCTGCGGCACGTCGAGGGCTTCGGCCACCTCGGTGATCGTGCGGAACGCGCCCGGATCCTTGTCGACGGGTCCGGACGCCTCGGTGAGGGCAGCGAGCGCCATGGATCGATCCGGCTACGAGGGCGGCGATGGGCGAGCGGTCAGTCGTCGGCGTGGGCGGCGCCGTTCAGGCCGTTGATCCGGGCCTTGAGCACGTTCGAGGGCTTGAACACCATCACCTGGCGCGGCTCGATCGCCACCTCGACGCCGGTCTTCGGGTTGCGGCCGACGCGCTTGCCCTTCGACCGCACGACGAAGGAGCCGAACGAGGACAGCTTCACGGTCTCGCCCTCGGAGAGGCAGGCGCAGATCTCGGACAGGACCGTCTCGACGAGGGCGGCGGATTCGGTGCGGGAGAGGCCGACCTGCTGGTAGACGGCCTCGCTCAAATCGGCGCGCGTCACCGTCTTGCCTGTCATGCCTCGACCCCTCGCGGTTCTTCTTGCCGGGAGCGGTCGTTTCCGACGTATCCCTATGATCTGCCACGCTAATCCCCGGTCGGGCCCGGGTCAACCGGGGCGGCTCCGGAAATTGTTTTCGGCTACCAGCGGATCAGCGCCGCGCCCCAGCTGAAGCCGCCGCCGATCGCCTCGATCATCACGAGGTCGCCGCGGCGGATGCGGCCGTCCCGGCGGGCCACGTCCAGAGCCAGCGGGATCGATGCGGCCGAGGTGTTGCCGTGGCGGTCGACCGTCAGCACCACCTTGTCGCGCGGGATGCCGAGCTTGTCGGCGGACGCCTCGATGATGCGGCGGTTGGCCTGGTGCGGCACGAACCAGTCGAGTTCGGCCGCCGTCGCGCCGCCCTTCTCGAGCGCGTCGACGATCACGTCCATCACCGAGCCGACGGCGAAGCGGAACACGTCCTTCCCCTCCATCCGGAGATGGCCGGTGGTGCCGGTCGAGCCCGGGCCGCCGTCGACGTAGAGCTTCTCGCGGTGGCGCCCGTCCGAGCGCAGGCTCGCGCTGATCACGCCCCGGTCGCCGCTCGCCCCCGCGGCCTCCTGCGCCTCCAGCACGATCGCGCCGGCCCCGTCGCCGAACAGCACGCAGGTGGTGCGGTCCTCCCAGTCGACGATGCGCGAGAAGGTCTCGGCGCCGACGACGAGCGCGCGCCGGGCCGCGCCGGTCGACAGGAACTTGTCGGCGGTGGAGACGGCGAAGACGAAGCCGGCGCAGACCGCCTGCAGGTCGAAGGCGGCACCCGCCGTGATGCCGAGCGCCGCCTGGATCTGCGTCGCGGTCGAGGGAAAGGTGTGGTCGGGCGTCGAGGTGGCGCAGATCACGAGGTCGATGTCCTCGCCGGTGAGGCCGGCATCGTCGAGCGCAGCGCGGGCCGCGCGGATGCCGAGCACCGACGTGGTCTCGGTGGCGTCCGCGAGGTAGCGCTGCCGGATGCCGGTGCGCTGGACGATCCATTCGTCCGAGGTGTCGACCCGCTCGGCGAGCTCGGCGTTGGTCACCACCCGCGCAGGAAGCCCTGAGCCGGTGCCGACGACGACGGAACGCAGGGTTGTCATCGGATTCCTTCCCGTCGCGACGCCGGCGCAACAACCATCGGTTGTTAGACCTGCATCGCTCCGATCTCCATCGCATTCGTTCACCGACCCCGATCCCGGGCCGGTGCAGGCGTCTCGTGCCGGTGCGGGCGTCCCGCGCCGGCGAAGGTCCGGCCGGGCACCCATCCGGGCCGGGGCGAAGTCAGGCCGGCGCGAGCGTCGGCGTCTGGTCGAGCATCTCGCGGATCGTGCGCATCAGGTCGTGGCGGGCCATGTCGTGGGCAAGGTCGACGGCGGCCGCGAAGCCTTGCGCGTTCTCCGAGCCGTGGCTCTTGATGACGATGCCCTCGAGCCCAAGGAACACGCCGCCGTTGGCCCGGCTCGGGTTCATCTTCTCGCGCAGCGCGCGGAACGCCTGGCGGGCGAACAGCGCGCCGATCTTGGCGGACAGCGTCCGCGTCATCGCGGAGCGCAGGTACGTGCCGATCTGCTTGGCGGTGCCTTCCGCGGTCTTCAGCGCGATGTTTCCCGTGAAACCTTCGGTGACGACCACGTCGACGGTGCCGCGGCCGAGGTCGTTGCCCTCGACGAAGCCGTGATAGGCGAAATTCGGCAGGTCGATCTCGCGCAGCAGGCGCGCCGCCTCCTTCACCGCCTCGTTGCCCTTCATCTCCTCGGTGCCGACGTTGAGCAGCCCCACCGTCGGGCGCTCGAGGTCGAACACGATGCGGGCCATGGCGGAGCCCATCACCGCCATCTCGATCAGGTGCTCGGCATCGGTGCCGATGGTGGCGCCGACGTCGAGCACCACGCTCTCGCCGCGCACCGTCGGCCACAGGCAGGCGATGGCCGGGCGCTCGATGCCGGCCATAGTCTTCAGACAGATCTTCGACATCGCCATCAGCGCGCCGGTGTTGCCGGCGGAGACCGCGGCATCGGCCTCGCCGTCCTTCACCGCCTGGATCGCCTTCCACATCGACGACTTGCCGCGGCCCTGGCGCACCGCCTGGCTCGGCTTGTCGTCCATGGCGACGGCGTAGGTGGTGTGGCGGATCTCGACGCCGCCCTTGAGGCGCGGCTCGGCCGCCACGAGGGGGGCGACCACCGCCTCGTCGCCGAAGATCAGGAAGGTCGTCTCGGGATGGCGCTCGCGCGCGAGCGCGGCACCGGGCACGACGGTCGAGGGGCCATGGTCGCCGCCCATGGCGTCGAGCGAGATGCACACGCGTTGGGACATGAAGGGGTTGTCGCGGCCTTTGACGGAACGCCGTCGCGGGGGCGACGGCCGGGATCGGCGCGGCGGAAAATAGCGATCCAGCCCCGGCGGGCAAACGAATTCTCGCGCAGGGGCAGGGTGCGGCCCGATTTGGCGGCCCGCGGACCCGGGAGCCCGCTACGGCTCCTCGGGGCGGAGCGTCCGCAGGACGTCGAAGGGTTTCACGTCCTCGCTGAGCTGGACCGCCTCGAACACCACCCCGGGCTTGCGCGGATAGGGGTCGATCCCGAGCGCCAGGAACTCGGCGGTCAGAAGGCCGAAGTCGATCCGCCCGCCGACGATCGGGTCGGGGATGTCGGCATCCTCCGCGTCGGTGCCGGCGAGGCGGTCGGTGTCGGTGAAGACCACCTCCACCGGCTCGGAGACCCTGGTCTCGAACGGCTCCAGGCTGACGGTGCAGACCAGCGTCACGGTGCCCTCGACGGTGCCGGTGACGACGAGGCGGCTCGTCGGGCCGGACACCGAGAACTGCCCGGCGAGGTCGCGGATCGCCGGAATCTTGAAGTCGGCGGCGAGCGCCGTGCACTCGGCCGGCGTCGCCTCGACGGTGACGGCGCCGCGGCCCTGCGGCAGCCGCGCCACGCTCGCCCATCGGGACAGGGGGGTCTCGCTCACGCTCATCGGGCTTCCAGGTCGAGTGTCGGGGCATCGCCCGCATGCGGGAAGGACGGGCCGGCGCCGAGCAGGCCGTCGAGGTCGGCCTCGGCCAGCGCGCGGTCGGCGGCGAGGACGTAGTCGGCGAGGCCGGCGGCGGCTTCGGGATCCTCGCTGCCGAGCACGTTGCGGGCGAGCGCAATGCGGAGCGCGGCGGCATCGCCCGCGTCGAGCGCCGCGTCGTAGTTGGCGGCGCGGCCGTAGAACGCGGCGCCGAGCTTCTTCATGCGCTTGGGCACGCCGAAATCGCCGACGCCGAGCTCGCGCAGGGACGCGTCGAGCTGGAGGAAGACCGAGTTCACGAGGTCCTGCGCCACGTCCGCCGCCGGCGCCGGCAGGCGGTTCAGGCGGCGCAAAGCCAGGATGACGTGGAGAATGAGCGATTCAAAGCGGCCCTCCACGCCGTCGGGCACGCCGAGCGCGGTGTAGAGGCCCGGCTGCCGCGAGGCCGCGTTGAGGCGCATGTGCAGGGTCTCGATGGACCGCCGCCGCGCATCGTTGCGCCGGAAGAACCGGGTGATCATGGGGTCCGCCCTCGGCCCGGAGGCCGGCGCCCGGACCGTGCCCGGCGGAACGGCCATGCCCGGTCGCGCAGCGTTGTGGCCTGTGGCCGAGCTTGCCTTGTCAAAGCCATAACCCCGCGGTACGGCAACCCACGGTCAAGGTGCAAGCATTCATCAGACCGCCCCTGGTGTCGCGCTCCGGCGTGCCTAGCGGCGTCCCGTCCCATCAGCAACATAGGGTGGCCGATGTCGCGCCGTCTCGTTCCGTCTCTCGCGCGCCTCGGCCTCGTCGGCCTGCTCGGCCTCGGCCTGTCGGGCTGCATCGGCGAGGAGCTTCGCCACGGCTACCAGATCGACCAGGCGGCGCTCGCCACCGTCAAGCCCGGCATGAGCCCGGAGCAGGTGCTGCAGACGCTGGGCACCCCGTCCACGGTCTCCACCGTCGGCAACAAGTCCTGGTACTACATCTCCCAGAACACCTCGCGCACGGTCCTGTTCCTCGGCGAGCAGGTCGAGGACCAGAAGGTCACGGCGGTGTACTTCACCCCCGCCTTCAAGGTGGAGCGCGTCGCCCTGTACGGCCTGCAGGACGGCAAGGTGTTCGACTTCATCGAGCGCACCACGCCGACCAGCGGCGCCGACCGCGCCTTCCTGAGCCAGCTGTTCAAGGGCCTGACCAAGTACGAGCCCTTCGGCAGCGGCAACGGCGCCAGCGTGGTCCCGGGCGCCCAGCGCGGCATGTGAGGCGTCGGGCGAAGGCCCGACCCCGAACCGTCCTTCCCCCCTCTGCGGGGGGAGGGAGGCGGCCCCGCGAGGGCTCATCGTCGTGCTGACAGGACGGCCTCCACGATCTGCGCGGGTTCGGCGAACATCAGGTCGGGACGGGCCGCCGACAGGGTCGCCCCGTCGGTGTAGCCCCACGCGACGGCGCCGAAGGCGCAGCCCACCGCGCGCGCCGCGTCGAGATCGCGCAGCTCGTCGCCGACGCAGAGCACCGCACGCGGCTCGATCCGCGCATGGCGCAGCAGGCTTGCGAGACGCCGTGCCTTGCCGAACACCGACGCGCCGCAGGCGTAGCGGCCGATCCGGACGGCGTCCGGCCCGAGCACGCGCCGGACGTTCGCCTCGGTGTTCGAGCTGAGCACGGCCGTCGCGACGCCCGCTTCGCCGAGCCCCGCCAGCATCTCCGAAGTTCCGGGAAACGGATGCAGCAGCGCGGCGTCGCGCGCGGCGAGCCCGTGCATGTGGCGGGCGATCACCGGCAGCTTCCAGCGCGGCACGCCGAGGCGCGCCATGATCGCCCGCGCCGAGAGCCTGCGGAGCTCGTCGGTCTCGTGCGCCGCGACCCGGCGGAAGCGGTAGCGGTCGGCCACCGCGTCGAGCACGCCGCAGAACCAGGGAAAGGTGTCGGCGAGCGTCCCGTCGAAATCGAGGACGACGAGGCGATATCCGCGAGCCGGGGCGGGACGGATCAGAACCGCAGGGTCTCCGCCGGGACGTCGAGGCGCAGCACGAGGCCGCTCGGCGCCCAATCGTGCTCCAGGATGCCGTCGAGCTGGCCCGTGACGCTGCGCTCGGCGAGTTCCGTGCCGAAGCCCTTGCGCGTGGGGGCCGAGGGAACGGGCGGCCCGCCGCGCTCGGCCCAGGTCAGGCGGTAGCGCGAATCGGTCCGCCGCCCGGTCAGCGTGACGGTGCCGGCCTCGTTGGAGAGCGCGCCGTACTTCACCGCGTTCGTCGCCTGCTCGTGCATGATCAGCGCCAGCGCGGTCGCCGCGCGCTCGCCGACGACCGCATCGTCGCCGTCGACGGCGATGCGGCAGCGCCCGTCCTCGGCGTAGGCCGACAGGATCAGGCGCATCAGCCCGAGGACGGTCTGGCCGCCGACCCGCGGCGCGCTGCCGGCGGAATGCGGGCGGACGTATTCGTGGGCCTGGGCCAGCGCCCCGAGCCGCTCGCGGAACGCCTTCGCGAACGGGCGCGCGCCGGGATCGCTGCGGGCGCTGAGCGCGGCGATGCCGCCGACCACGGCGAAGATGTTCTTGATCCGGTGCGACAGCTCCTTGATCAGCAGGTCGCGCGCCTCCTCGGCGCGCTTGCGCTCGCGCAGGTCGCGGGTGACCGTGCCGTAGCCGGCATGGCGGCCGGCCGCATCCCGCACGGCGAACACCGTGAACAGCACGGCGATGGCCTCGCCGGTGGCGAAGTGCCGGAACGCGAGCTCGCCCTCCCACCAGCCGTCGCGCTCGAGCGCCGGCATTGCCACGCCCTCGAGGGCTTCGCGGCTCTCGGGGGTCACGTAGTCAGCGATCGTGGTCCGCAGCGCGGCGTCGAGGTCGGGCAGCCCGACCAGCGCCAGCGCGGCCTCGTTCAGGTGCGCGATCCGCCCGTCCTCGGTGGCCAGCCCGATGAAGTCCTTCGAGGTCTCGACGACGGCGGCGAGCTTGCGCGCGTCGGCGACCGCTTGCCTCAGGTCGTGGATGTCGGTGCAGGTCCCGAACCAGCGCTCGATCCGCCCGTCGGCGCCGCGGATCGGCATCGCGCGCCCGAGGGTCCAGCGATAGGCGCCGCTGTGGTGGCGCAGGCGGTACTCGACCTCGTAGGGCGCACCGGTCGCGAGGCTGTGGCGCCAGCGGCTCCAGGCCTCCGCCTGGTCGTCGGGATGGAACATGTCGGTCCAGCCGGCGCCGTCGGTGGAGCCGTAGGGCACGCCGGTGAATTCGTACCAGCGGTCGTTGTAGAAGTCGTGGAAGCCGTCGGGCTGCGTGGTCCAGACCATCTGCGGCATCGCAGAGGTCATCACCCGGAAGCGGCGCTCGCTCGCGGCCAGCTCGCGCTCCCGTGCATCGACGTCGGCGAGGGTGCGGCGATGCTCGACCAGGGTCGAGATCTGGCGGGCGAGCGCGGCCAGGGTGTCGCCCTGGGCCCTGGTGAGCCCCTCGGGCCGCGCGGTGCGGTCGAGGACGCACATCGTGCCGATCGGGGCGCCGATCCGGCTGCGGATCACCGCCGCGGCGTAGAAGCGGAACCCGTTCTCGGCCCGGATCGCCGGGTTGTCGCGGGTGCGGGGATCGACGGTCAGGTCGGTGATGACGAACAGCCCGTCGGCGTGCGAATCGTCGGCCTGGAGGGCGTGGACGCAGACCGAGCGGTCGATGCCGGTCTCGCGCTCGCCGTAGCCGATCTCGGCCTTGAACCACTGCCGATGCGCATCGACGAAGCCGATCAGCGAGACCGGAACGGCGCAGACCAGGGCGGCGATCCGCGCGAGGTCGTCATAGGCCGGGTCCGGCTCGGTATCGAGGATCCGCAGCGCGCGAAGCTCCGCGAGCCGCTCGGCCTCGTTCCAGCGCTCTCGTTCGGTCGCACGCGTCTGGCTCGCGATCGTAATCGGCAGCTCCCGAATTCCCGAGCCAGAGATAGGCGGCTTGCGCCGCCGCGCCTAGGTTCGGGAACGGACGAAGCGCCGGTTTCGTTCGAAGCGGGTCGCGAGCGCCCGTTCGTGGGCGCGTTCGCGGCCCGCACCCCGACGAGGGACGGGAGCGGGCCGCGGGAGTCGCCTCAGGCCGCCTTCGCGGCGTCGAGCGTCGGGTAGTCCACGTAGCCCTCCGGGCCCTGGCTGTACCAGGTCGCGGCCACGTCCTTCTGGAGCGGGGCGTCGGCGGCGATGCGCGCGGGCAGGTCCGGGTTGGCGATGAACGTCCGGCCGTAGGCGATCGCGTCGGCCTCGCCGGCATGGAGCGCCGCCTGGCCGCTGCGGCCGTCGTAGTCGGCGTTGAGGATCAGCGCGCCGCCGAACACCCGCTTCATCGCCGGGGCGATCGGCGGATGGTCGGCCTTGCCGAAGGTGCCGTTCGGGCCGGGCTCGCGCATCTCCAGGAAGGCGATGCCGAGTTCCGACAGGGCCTTCGCCGCGGCCACGAACAGCGGCTCGGGATCGGAATCGTTGGCGCCCTGGATCGCGCCGTTGGGCGACAGGCGCACGCCGGTGCGGTCCTTGCCGGCGACCTCGGCCACGGCCTGCGTCACCTCGCGCAGCAGGCGCACGCGGTTCTCGATCGAGCCGCCGTAGGCGTCGGTGCGGTGGTTGGTGCCGTCGCGCAGGAATTCGTCGATCAGGTAGCCGTTGGCGGCGTGGATCTGCACGCCGTCGAAGCCGGCGGCCAGCGCGTTGCGGGTGGCGTTGCGGTAATCCTCGAGCAGCCGCGGGATCTCCTCGACCGGCAGGGCGCGCGCCTCGGCATAGGGCTTCTTGCCGGCGTAGGTGTGCGCGTCGTCGGGCGCGGTCGTGGCGGAGGACGAGATCGGCGCGGCGCCGTCGAGGAAGTCCGGGTGGACGAGGCGGCCCATGTGCCAGATCTGGCAGACGATGCGGCCGCCCTTGTCGTGCACCGCCTTGACGATCGGCTTCCAGGCCTCGACCTGCGCCGCGTTCCAGATCCCCGGGGCGTAGGGCCAGCCGAGCCCCTCCTGGCTGATGCCGGTCGCCTCGGTGAGGATCACGCCGGCGCTCGCGCGCTGGGCGTAGTATTCGATCATCAAGGGGGTGGGCACGTGCTCGCGGGTGGCGCGTCCCCGCGTCAGCGGCGCCATCCAGATGCGGTTCTTCGCGTCGATGGCACCGACGCGGATCGGATCGAGCAGTGAAGGCATGGGCTTCCCGTGTTTGGATGGGGTGGGGGCGGCACGCCGCACCCCGTGTGACGCATAGGTGGCGGGAACGATGCCGCCCGCAAGGCACTGGACGCATGGGCGACCCTGCCGGGGTGCGCGGGCGCACATGGTGTCGCGGGCGGCCTTCCCTCCACTCCCCGGATCACAGGATTCGGGCATGCAGGGAGCGGGCATGACGGGCGCGCATTCGCGTTCGCGCCGCGGATCGCGTATAGCTCGACGCCTCATTTCCAAGGTCTTTGCAAGAACATGGCGACGGCGTCGTTCGACACCGCCCGGCGCGCGGGCAGCGATTTCTCCGGCATCGAGAAGGCGCCCGAGTTCCGGCCCGAGCCGGCACCCGCGGCGGTGCCCGGGCAGCGCAGCTCGCTCGTCGGCCTGCCGCGGGCGGCGCTGAAGGAGCGCCTGCTCGCCGTCGGCGTCGGCGAGCGCGAGAGCAAGATGCGCTCGGGCCAGCTCTGGAACTGGCTCAACGTCCGCGGCGCGCAGGACTTCGACCAGATGACCAACGTCGGCAAGGCGCTGCGGGCGCAGCTCGCCGCCGCCTACACCCTCGACCGGCCCGAGGTGGTCAGCCAGCAGGTCTCGCGCGACGGCACCCGCAAGTGGCTGCTGCGCATGGCCCCGACCGGCCGGCACGACCACAACCGCGGCGCCGAGATCGAGTGCGTCTACATTCCGGGGCCCGACCGCGGCACGCTCTGCGTCTCGTCCCAGGTCGGCTGCACGCTGACCTGCTCGTTCTGCCACACCGGCACGCAGCGCCTGGTGCGCAACCTGTCGGCGGCCGAGATCACCGCCCAGCTCGTCGTCGCCCGCGACGCGCTCGGCGACTGGCCCGGCCTGATCCCGTCGCGCGACGCCTCGGGCAGCGGCGAGGTCGGGCGGCTCGTCACCAACATCGTGTTCATGGGCATGGGCGAGCCGCTCTACAATCTGGAGAACGTCGTCGACGCGGTGGCGACGATGTCGGACCCGGAGGGGCTCGCGCTGTCGCGCCGGCGCATCACGGTGTCGACCTCCGGCGTCGTGCCGCAGATCCGGCGGCTCGGCGAGGAGGCGCACGCGATGCTGGCGATCTCGCTCCACGCCGTGCGCGACGAGCTCCGCGACGAGCTGGTGCCGCTGAACCGCAAATACCCGATCGCCGAGCTGATGCGCGCCTGCCGCGAATATCCCGGCCTCAACAACGCCCGCCGCATCACCTTCGAGTACGTGATGCTGAAGGGCGTCAACGACACCGACGGCGACGCGCGCGAGCTGGTGCGGCTGCTCAAGGGCATCCCGGCCAAGATCAACCTGATCCCGTTCAACCCCTGGCCCGGCAGCCGGTACGAATGCTCGGACTGGGAGCGGATCGAGCGCTTCTCCGAGATCGTGTTCGACGCCGGCTACGCCTCGCCGGTGCGGACCCCGCGCGGCCGCGACATCCTCGCCGCCTGCGGCCAGCTCAAGAGCGAGACCGAAAAGCTGCGCGCCCGCGAGCGCATGCTGCTCGACGCGGGCGGCGACGCGGCCGGCGCGGTCTCGGCCCAGGGCTTCTACGCCCTTCACGACGGCGAGGAATGAGGGGGCCCGGCACCCCTCCGGTGTGGGCCTTCTGGCAGAGGTAACCGTCTCTTCCCTCCCCCGCAGAGGGGGGGAGGGGGAGCCGGCCTCGCTCAGCCCTGCGGCAGGTCCGGCGTGATGCCGAGGGCGTCCATGCCCTCCTCCAGGAGGTCGCCGGCATCCGGCGTGCCGAGCAGCGTCTTCACCGCGCCGTCGCCGGCGCCTTCGCGCTCGCGGGCGAAGCGGACCGCGTCGGCCCATTCCTCCGGCTCCATGTCGCCGCGGCCGACATAGAGCAGCGCCAGCAGGTCGGCGCGCTCGTCGTCGTTGAGGCCGGCAATCATGCCGCGCAGCTCCGATTCGGTGGCGTCGTCGGTGCCGGAGGTGAGCACGTCGGTGGCGCGGTCGTCGATGGCGTTGGAGCCGGAATCCGGATCGGTCGCGCCCTCCTTCACCTCGACCGCGCGCAGGCGCAGGATGATCTCGGTGACCGTATCGGGGGCGATGTCCATGTCGAGCTCCGGTTGGCGGTCCCGTCGGGGGCCTGAAGCTGCGACAACTGGCGAGAGCGATGCCGGTTCGCCCGGCCCGGCGCCGTCGTGCGCCCGCGCGGTCGGATTTCGCCGCCCGTTCGCTCCGCGGCGCCCGTGAAGATGCGCGCACGTCGCGGCGCCACGCGGTGCTACGCTGTCGCCGGGGCGGGCACGCGCGGAGGCGGGGGATGAAGCGGGACGGGCTCGTCGGCTGCCTCGCGTTCTACGCCGCGCTCTACGGCGCCTACGGCTGCATCTCGCCGATCCTGCCGAACGTGCTCGCCGCGGGCGGCCTGCCCCCGGAGCGGATCGCGATCCTGCTCGCCGCCGCGACCCTGGTGCGGCTCGTGGCGGGCCCGCTCGCCGGGCGCTCCGCCGACCGGCACGCGGCGACCCGCCCGATCCTCGCCGCAGCCTGCGGCCTCACCGCGCTCGCGGTCCTCGGGCATCTCCCCGCGCGCGGGTTCTGGCCGTTCCTCGCGGTCGGCCTCGCCTACGCGGTGACGACCGCCCCGCTGGCCCCGCTCGCCGACGTGCTCGGGCTCGCCGCGGCACGGGGCGGCGCCGCGTTTCCCTACGGCTGGGTGCGGGGCGCCGGCTCGGCCGCCTTCATCGCCGGCGTCGGTGCCGCCGGCTGGCTGGTGCAGGGGTTCGGGCTCGCGGCCGGCCTCGTCGCCGGAGCGGTGCTGTTCGCGGCCGCCGGCGCGGCGGCGCTCGCCGGGCGGGACGCCGACGTCGCGCGCGACGGGCCCGTCGCCGCGCCCGGGATCGGCTTCGCCGACGTCCTCCGCCTTCCCGCCTTCCGCCGCACGGTGCTGGTCGCCGCCCTGGTGATCGGCGCGCACGCGATGCACGACGCCTTCGCGATGATCCTGTGGCGCGAGGCCGGCATCGGGGCGGGCGCCGCCGGCCTGCTCTGGGCCGAGGCGGTGGCGGCGGAGGTGTTCGTGTTCCTGATCGCCGGCCCGCCGCTGCTGGCGCGGATCGGGTTGCCGGGCGGCCTCGCGGTCGCCGCCGGCGCCGGCGCGCTGCGCTGGGCGGTGCAGGCCGAGACGGTGGCGCTGCCCTGGCTCGCCGCGATCCAGTCCCTGCACGGCCTGAGCTTCGCGCTCCTGCATCTCGCCTGCCTCGGGCTGATCGAGCGGACCGTGCCGCCGGCCGCCCGCGCCACGGCGCTGACGCTCTACGGCACCGTCGGCCTCGGGCTCGCCGGCGCGGCGGCGACGCTCGCGTCCGGCCCGCTATATTCGGCCTTCCACGGCCGCGGCTTCTGGGCGATGGCGGTGCTGAGCCTTGCCGCGCTGCCGCTCGTTCCGCGCTTGCGCCCGCCGTCGGAAGGCACGACCTCTGCGTGACGGCGCGTTTCATGGTACAAAACCGGAACATGCCGTCGGTCCCCGCAACCCAACGCCCAGGTCCATGCCGCACGTCGCCGAGATCCTGATCCCGCTCGCGATCGACACCGCCTACAGCTACGCGGTGCCCGCGGGCCTGGCGCTGGCGGCGGGCGACGTGGTGCAGGTGCCGCTCGGGCCGCGCGAGACGGTCGGCGTGGTCTGGGGCGTGGCGGAGACGGCGGGCGGCTCGAACCTGCGGCCGGTCACAGGCCATCTCGGCGTGGCTCCGCTCTCCGAGCCGCTGCGCAGGCTGGTGGACTGGATCGCGCGCTACACCCTGGCCCCGAAGGGCTCGGCCCTCGCCATGGTGCTGCGCCTGCCCGACGAGGCGGCCGCCGCCGAGGTGGTCCGCGTCGGCGTCCGCACCACCGGCAAGCTCCCGGCCCGCCCGACCAAGGCCCGGGACAAGGTTCTGGCGGTCGCCGCCGACGGCGAGATCCGGGGCAAGAGCGTGCTCGCCAAGACGGCCGAGGTCTCGCTCTCGGTGGTCGACGGGCTGATCGACGACGGCGCGCTGGAGACGGTGGCGCTCGCGCCCGAGCCGGTGGCGCTCCCCCCCGATCCGGAGTTCCCGCGGGTGCCGTTGTCGGAGGCGCAAGCCGCGGCGGTCGCGGACCTGGTCGCCGCCCCCGCGGAGGCGGGCGGGAGCGGCGCCGTCCTGCTCGAGGGCGTCACCGGCTCGGGCAAGACCGAGGTCTACTTCGAGGCGGTGGCGGAGTGCGTCCGCTCAGGCGGGCAGGCGCTGATCCTGATGCCCGAGATCGCGCTGACGGCGCAGTTTCTCGACCGCTTCGCCCAGCGCTTCGGCGTGCGTCCGGCGGCCTGGCATTCCGGCATCGGCGGGCGGCGGCGCGAGCGGCTGCGCGCCGGGGTCGCGGCCGGCGAGGTCCGGGTGGTGGTCGGCGCCCGCTCGGCCCTGTTCCTGCCGTTCCGGAAGCTCGGCCTGATCGTGGTCGATGAGGAGCACGAGAGCGCCTACAAGCAGGAGGACGGCGTGCACTACCACGCCCGCGACATGGCCGTGGTGCGGGCCAAGCTCGAGGGCTGCCCGGTGGTGCTGGCCTCGGCGACGCCCTCGATCGAGACGCGGGTCAACGTCGAGCGCGGGCGCTACCGGCGCGTGCGGCTGCCCGAGCGCTTCGGCGGCCGCCGCCTCCCCGACATCCAGGCGATCGACATGCGCCTCGACAAGCCGGAGCGCGGGCGCTTCCTGTCGCCGCCGATGATCAACGCGGTGAAGGCCAACCTCGCCGCCGGCGAGCAGGCGCTGCTGTTCCTCAACCGCCGCGGCTACGCGCCGTTGACGCTGTGCCGCGCCTGCGGCCACCGCTACCAGTGCCGGAACTGCTCGACCTGGCTGGTCGAGCACCGCTTCCGCAAGGCCCTGGTCTGCCACCAGTGCGGCTACAGCGAGCGCCGGCCGGACGCCTGCACGGAATGCGGCACCTTCGACAACCTCACCCCCTGCGGCCCCGGGGTCGAGCGCATCGCGGAGGAGGCCGCCGAGCTTTTCCCGGATCGCCGGATCATCGTGCTGTCGAGCGACTTTCCCGGCGGCGCCGAGCGGCTTCGGATGGAGCTCGAGGCGGTGGCGGCGGGCGAATGCGACATCGTCATCGGCACCCAGCTCGTGGCCAAGGGCCACAACTTTCCGCACCTGACGCTCGTCGGCGTGCTCGACGCCGATATCGGCCTGACCTCGGGCGATCCGCGGGCGGCCGAACGCACCTTCCAGCTGCTGCAGCAGGTGACCGGCCGCGCCGGCCGCGGCGAACGGCCGGGCCGCGCGCTGGTGCAGACCTACCAGCCCGAGCACCCCGTGATCGCGGCCCTGCTGTCGGGCGATTCGGAGCGCTTCTACGAGGAGGAGATCGCTGCCCGCGAGGCGGCCGGCCTGCCGCCGTTCGGGCGGCTCGCGGCGCTGATCGTCTCCGCCAACGACCGCGCGGCGGCCGAGGCCCACGGGCAGGCGCTGGCCCGGGCCGCCGAGCCGCCGGACGGCGTGATGGTGCTCGGGCCCGCCGAGGCGCCGCTGGCGCTGGTGCGTGGGCGCTACCGCTTCCGCCTCCTGGTCAAGACCGAGCGCAACATCGACCTGCAGAGCTACCTGCGCGACTGGCTGGCGCGCGGGCCGAAGGTGCGCGGCAACGTGCGCGTCGCGATCGACGTCGACCCGCAGAGCTTTTTGTAGGCGACCGGGATCGCGTTTTGTAGGAAGGTGCGGCGCCGCCGAAGTCCCGACCGGCGGCGTCCATTTCAGGAGCGCGCATCGTGCTGAGCTACACCAAGAAGCCCGAGTCCAGCGTCGCCGAGATCGTGGTCGACGGGAAGATCACGGACGAGGAGATGAACGCGGTGATGACCGCGATGAAGGCCGACCTCGACAAGGGCGGCAAGCTCAAGCTGCTGGAGGACATCCGCGCCTTCGAGGGCATGGAGCCGGCCGCCTTCTTCAAGGACCCGCGCTTCGGCCTGTCGATGATGAAGGGCATCAGCCACGTGGCGCTCGTCACCGACGCGCAGTGGCTCAAGGTCGTCGCCGAGACCTTCGGCTTCGTCTCGCCGGCCCAGATCAAGGTGTTCGAGCGCGCCCGCCTCGACGAGGCCCGCACCTGGCTCGCCGCCGCCTGAGCGGCGAGAAACCGTCCTGAGGCGGCCTGCCGCCTACTCGGCCTGGGCGGTGCGCGTGGTGTTGCGTCGCGCCGTCCAGCGGCCGGAGCACAAAGCCGAGACCTTCCAGGTCCCGGCCCCGCCCTGCGCCTGCAGCCGACCCGAGGCCGCGCCGCTCGCGGCGCCGTTCGAGACGCTCAGGCCCACCGTCCCGTCAGCCCCGACCTGCCCGCTGACCCGGGCGGCCGTCGCCGCCGACGCGGCGCGCACCTGCCCGTCGCGGATCGCGACCGAGGTGCTGTAGCGCGCGTCGCACAGGCCGCTCTCGGTCACGAGATCGACGGCCCAGGTCCCGTTGAAGGCCCCCGGCTCGCCGGCGGCGGCCGGCGTGAGGATCGCGCCCGAGAGGAGGCCGACGAGGGCGATCGGGGTGAGCTTCGACATTCAGGACCTTGCTGTTGAGCGGGAGCGGCCGGCGGACGGACCGTCGGGGTGCCGGGGAATCAAACCTCGACTCTACATCTTGTGCGGTGACGCGCAGATGAACGACGGAAACGGCAAGAGTATGACGACGCGCGCGAGCGCCGGATACAAGCTGGACCGTTGACGCAAGCCGGCGATGACTGGACGCGCCCCGTCGGATCCTTGCCACGCTTTCGCAAGCCGGTTCGCTGAACGGGATGGCCTGCGCTGGACCGCTCTTGAGACGCTCTTCCGCGTGATCGAGAGCGTGGCCGACCGCGCGGTCGCGCGCCGCACGGTCATCACCCGACGGCGCGCACCACATCCGCCATCGCCGGGCGCGCGCCGACCTCCGCCTGCACGCAGGCGCGCTCGAGATCGCGCAGGGCCGCCGCCTCCGGGAAATCGGCGGGCGCACGGTCCAGCACCTCGCCGATCAGCAGCCCGAAGGCGCGGACCTCGACCCGCTGCAGGGCGGCGCCGGGCGGCCCGTCGGGCAGCACCGAGGCCGCGCCGAAATCGCTGAGCACCGCCTCGCCGGTGGCGGCGTCCCACAGGATGTTGTGGCCGTAGACGTCGCCGTGCAGCAGGCCGCGCGCGTGGAGATGGGCGAGGCCCGCGGCGAGGCCGCGGACGAGGCGCAGCAACGCCGCCGGGGCGAGGCGCAGGGCCGGGTCGTAGACGTCGCGGCTGCAGCTCGCGAGGCTCGGCGGCCCGGCGAGCACGCGCCGGTCCGGCGGCAGGAGCGGCATCAGCATCCCGTCGGTCCCGTCCGGGTGGCCGGTGATCCGCCCGAGCGCGCCGGTGAGGTTCGGGTGCGCCCCGGCCGCGAGGCAGGCCTCCATCTCCCGCTCGGGCAGGCCGTCGCTGGTCATCGTCCCCTTGAACAGCTTGAGCGCGACCGGCCGCGGCGGCGCGGTGCCGCCGGGGCGCCACAGCGCGCGGTGGACCCGGCCCGACGTGCCCTCGCCGAGGAGCGCGCCCGCGTCGAGGTCGGCGAACGGGACCAGGGCGGCCGAGGCTCGCGGCGCATCGCCCTCGAACGCGTTGCCGGCCCAGGAGGTCCAGGCGAGGGCGGGGAGGGCCGGAAGCCAGGCGGGCAGCGCGTCGAGGCGGTTGGCCGCGAGACGGATCAGCTCGAGGTCGTCGCAGCCCGCCAGGCTGTCCGGAAGGCTGCGCAGGCGATTGCCCGAGAGCATCAGCTTCCGCAGCCGCGGCCGGTGCCCGAGCGCGTCGGGCAGGTGCGCGATCCGGTTGTCGGTGAGCGTCAGCCAGCGCAGGCGCGGCGGCAGCGCCTCGCCCGGCACCTCCGCGAGGCCGCAGCCGCGAAACCCGACCTGGCTCAGCGCTCTGCAATCCCCCAGGACCGGCGGCAACGTCGCGAACGGGTTGCCCGAGCAGAACAGCACCTGCAGCCGCGTCAGGCGGCCGAGATCGTCGGGGAGGGCGGTGAGCGCGTTGCCCGAGAGGTCGAGCACTTCCAGCGTGTCGGCCAGCCCGAAGATCTCGGGCGGGAGCACGGTCAGGCCGGCGGCCGGCAGGCGCAAGGTGCGCGCCCCGGCAAGGTCGCCCCGGCGGAGGGCGTCGAGGGTGTCGTGCGTCGCGTCCTGCATCGTCGGTCGGCGCTCCGGCCCGCCTGGGAAGCCGGCCTCGTCGCACGAACCGGGATCCTGCAGCAAACCCCTTAAAAAAGGAAAAAATATCGTTCTCAGGATTATGGGCTTGACATCGGCACGCTCCTCCGGCATAAGAACCGCACGCTCCAGAAGTGTGACGAGACGGTCTCGGGAGGCGGCGGATGGGCAGCGCAGCCGGGGCCGTCCCGCCGGAGGTCGTCGCCGCCGTGGAACGGCTGGTGCGGCACGGCGAGGCCAGCCTCGCGCGGATCGCCGCCGCCGCCGGGCTCCCGCAGACGACCGTGACGGGCTGGATGCGCGATCGTGGATGGGCGCGGACGCGCCCGGTCCGCCCGCGCGGGACCGACGACATCCTGGCCGATCTCGCCGCCCTCGAACGGTGCGGCGATCCGGTGCGCGCGCCCGCCGACCTCCCGGTGCTGCGGCGGCGGCTGCGTGCGCATATCGGCCGGCAGATCGCGACGTTCGATGCGGCTCTGCGCGGCGAGGGGGCGGCGGTGATCGATTCCGCGCGGACCCTGCGCGATCTCGGGGGCCTCAAGCGCCTGCTCGACGACCTCGCCGCCGACGATCCCGCCAGCGAAGGGGAGGGCGATGGCGACGGCCGAACCCCTTCCGCCCTCGACCTTCCGGGCCTCCGCGCGGAGATCGCGCGCCGCTATGGAGGATGCCGCGGCGACCGGCCGGATGGCCGCCTTCCTGGCGAGCCTGCCGCCGCCGCTCCTCCGGGCGCTGGCGCTTGACTGGCTGCATCAGGCGCGGCCCGACCAGCTTCCGCCGCCCTGGGAGGACGACTGGACCACCTGGGCGGTGATCGGCGGCCGCGGCTGCGGCAAGACGCGGACGGGGGCGGAGTGGGTCGACGCGCTCGCCCGCGGCGACCCGGCCTTCACCGACAGGGCGATCGGCCGGATCGCGCTCGTCGGCGAGACCTTCGCCGACGTGCGCGACGTGATGATCGAGGGCCCGTCGGGCCTGCTCGGGCTGCCCGAGCGCGGCAGCCGCCCGCGCTGGTCGCCGAGCCGGCGCCGGGTCGAGTGGGCGAACGGGGCGGTGGCGTCAGCGTTCTCGGCCGAGGAGCCGGATTCCCTGCGCGGCCCGCAATTCGGCGCGGCGTGGTCGGACGAGATCGCCAAGTGGCGCCGGCCGGACGCTGCCTTCGACATGCTGCAATTCGGGCTGCGGCTGGGCGCCCGCCCGCGCAACCTCGTCACCACCACCCCGCGGCCGATCCCGCTGATCCGCCGGCTGATCGCCGACCCGCGCTGCGTGGTCACGAAGGCCCGCACCGCCGACAACGCCCAAAACCTCGCCCCCGCCTTCCTGGAGGCGGTGGTCGGGCGCTACGCCGGCACCCGCCTCGGGCGGCAGGAACTCGACGGCGAGCTGATCGACGACCGGGCCGACGCCCTGTGGACGCGCGAGACGATCGAGGCGGCCCGCGTCGCCGCGGCACCCGATCTGCCCCGCATCGTCGTCGCGGTCGACCCGCCGGCGAGCTCGGGCCGCTCGGCCGATGCCTGCGGGATCGTCGCGGTCGGGGCGTTGGGCGAGACCGCCTACGTGCTCGCCGACGCGACGGTGGCGCGCGCCAGCCCGCAGGCCTGGGCCAACGCCGCGCTCGCGCTCTACCACCGACTCGGCGCCGACGGGCTCGTGGTCGAGGTCAACCAGGGCGGCGAGATGGTCACCGCCGTGCTCGCCCAGTGCGATCCGGCGGTGCCGGTGACCCCGGTGCGCGCCACACGGGGAAAATACCTGCGGGCCGAGCCGGTCTCGCTGCTCTACGCGCAAGCGCGCGTCCGCCACGTCGGGGCGCTGCCGGCGCTCGAGGACGAGCTGTGCGATTTCGGGCCGGACGGGCTCTCGTCCGGCGCCTCGCCCGACCGCCTCGACGCCCTGGTCTGGGCGGTGACGCACCTGCTGCTCGCGCCCCGCGCCGAGCCGCGCATCCGCAGCTTCTGATGCCGGCCCGCGCGACTGCGGGGCGGCGGCCATCCGCCGGGCCTCATGGGTTTCGACCCATGAGGCGTCGGAAAACACGCATCTCGAGGAGGCGCCCGATGCCGACCCTGCTGACGAGGCTGGCGCGGGCCGCCGGCTACGTGCCGGCCGTGAAGGCGGCCCCGCTCTCCGGGCCGAGCGTCGCCCTCTACGGCGACGCCCGCGCCGTCTGGACCGCGCGCGACGGCACCGCGCTCGCCCGCGAGGGCTACCAGCGCAACGCCGTGGTCCACCGCGCCGTGCGCCTCATCGCCGAAGGCGCCGCGTCGATTCCGCTGGTCGTCACCGGCGCGGAGGCGGCCGACCACCCGATCGCCGCGCTGCTGGCGCGGCCGAACCCGCGCGAGGGCGGCACCCGCCTGCTGGAGACCCTGTACGGGCACCTGATGGTGTCCGGGAACGCCTATCTCGAGGCGGTGTCGCTCGACGGGATCCCGCGCGCCCTGTTCGCGCTGCGCCCCGACCGGATGCGGGTGGTGCCGGGGCCCGACGGCTGGCCGGCCGGCTACGTCTACGAGGTCGGCGGCCGCCGCGTCGCCTACGACGAGGCCGGCGCCGTGCCGCCGATCCTGCATCTCGCCCTGTTCCACCCCACCGACGACCATTACGGCCTGTCGCCGATGGAGGCGGCCGCGATCTCCCTCGACATCCACAACGCGGCCGGGGCCTGGAACAAGGCGCTGCTCGACAACGCGGCGCGCCCCTCCGGCGCGCTGGTCTTCGCCGGTGCCGGGGCGAGCTTGAGCGAGGCGCAGTTCGTGCGGCTGAAGGCCGAGCTGGAGTCGAACTACCAGGGCGCCGGCAATGCCGGGCGGCCGCTGCTGCTCGAAGGCGGGCTCGACTGGAAGCCGCTGGCGCTGTCGCCCAAGGAGATGGACTTCGTCGAGGCGAAGGCCGCGGCCGCGCGCGAGATCGCCCTGGCCTTCGGCGTGCCGCCGCTGCTCCTCGGGCTTCCGGGCGACAACACCCATGCCAACTACGCCGAGGCCAACCGCGCCTTCTACCGCCAGACCCTGGTGCCGCTCGCCCGCCGCACGGCGGAGGCGCTCGCGCACTGGCTCGCGCCGGCCTTCGGCGACGTCCGCCTTGAGCCGGACCTCGACGCGATCGAGGCGCTGGCCAGCGAGCGCGAGTCGCTGTGGCGCCGGGTGCAGGCGGCCGACTTCCTGACGCCGGCCGAGAAGCGCGCGGCGGTGGGCTACCCGCCCGAAGCCCCGGAGCCCGGGGCCTGAGGCTCCGGCGCAGCCCGATCTTTCCCTGCCCGCCACGGGAGACCGCCATGGACGGCCACTTCACCGGCTATGCCAGCCTGTTCGGCGTGCCCGACCTCGGGCGCGACATCGTGCAGGCGGGGGCCTTCGCCGCGAGCCTGCGGCAGCGCGGCGCCGCCGGCGTGCGGATGCTGTGGCAGCACGATCCCGCCGAGCCGATCGGGCGCTGGCAGGCGCTCGCCGAGGATGGGCGGGGCCTGCGCGTCGAGGGTCGCCTCAACCTCGCGGTGCAACGGGCGCGCGAGATCGACGCGCTGATGCGGGACGGCGCCCTCGACGGTCTGTCGATCGGCTTCCGCACCCTGGAGGCGCGCCCGCGCGGCGGCTTCCGCCAGCTGCACGCGGTGGATCTCTGGGAGATCTCCCTGGTGACCTTCCCGCTGCAGCCGGGCGCGCGCGTCGCGAACGCCCCGCTGCCGGCGGAACTGCGCGCCTTCGCCCGGCGCCTCGCGCCGGTGCGTGCCGCCGGGCGCTCCGCCACCCCCTCCGGGTGGTGAGAGGCGGCGGGCGCCCACGTTCTTCCCTCCCCCGCAGAGGGGGAGGGATCCGCGCGTAACTTTTCATTCCAACGGTGAGGCTCACATGACCCGTCACGAGACCTTCGAGACCAAGTCCGATCGCGTGCTGCTGGAGAACAAGGCCGGGCGGCCCGGCGCCGAGCCGGGCACCGCGCGGGACGCCTTCGACGGGCTGACCCAGGCCTTCGAGGCCTTCAAGGAGACCAACGACACCCGGCTCGCCCAGATCGAGGGCCGGCTCGGGCCCGACGTGCTCACCGAGGAGAAGCTCGCGCGGATCGATGCGGCGCTGGACAGTGCCCGGACGCGCCTCGACCGCATCACCCTGGACCGCGCCCGCCCGCCGCTCGGCCGGCCCGAGCAGCCGCGCGATGCGGCCGCCGACGAGCACAAGACGGCGTTCGACCTCTACGTCCGCGCCGGCGAGAGCGGCGGCCTGAAGAGCCTGGAGGCCAAGGCGCTCTCGGCCGGATCCGGGCCGGACGGCGGCTACCTCGTGCCGCAGACCATCGAGCGCGAGGTGCTCAAGCGCTTGGCCGACCTGTCGCCGATCCGTGCCATCGCCAGCGTCCGCACCATCTCGGGCGGCCAGTACAAGCGCGCGGTGGCGACCGGCGCCCCAATCGCCGGCTGGATCGCCGAGACCGCGCCGCGCCCGGCCACCGACGGGCCGGTGCTGTCGGAGCTGAACTTCCCGGCGATGGAGCTCTACGCCATGCCGGCCGCGACCCAGACCCTGCTCGACGACGCCGTGGTCGACATCGACGCCTGGCTCGCCGACGAGGTCGAGACCGCGTTCTCCGAGCAGGAGAGCGTCGCCTTCGTCACCGGCAACGGCGTCAGCCGCCCGCGCGGCTTCCTCAGCTACGACACCGTGGGCAACGACGCCTGGGTGCCGGGCAAGATCGGGATCGTCGGCACCGGCACGGCCGGCGCCTTCCCGGCGGCGAACCCGGCCGACGTGCTGTTCGATCTCGTCTACGGCCTCAAGGCCGGCTACCGCCAGAATGCCGGCTTCGTGATGAGCCGGCGCACGCAGAGCGCGATCCGCAAGTTCAAGGACAACGAGGGCAACTATCTCTGGCTGCCGTCGACCGCCTCGGACCGGGCCGCGACCCTGCTCGGCTTCCCGGTGACGGAGGCCGAGGCGATGCCCGACATCGCCGCCGGCAGCCTCGCGCTCGCCTTCGGCGATTTCCGCCGCGGCTACCTCGTGGTCGACCGCACCGGCCTGCGGGTGCTGCGCGACCCGTATTCCGCCAAGCCCTACGTGCTGTTCTACACCACCAAGCGCGTCGGCGGCGGCGTGCAGGACTTCGCCGCGATCAAGCTGCTGAAGTTCGCCTGATCCGGGCCGCGAGCGGCGTCCCCGCCCGCGTCGACGGCCCGCCCCCGGGCCGGCCTCACGCGCCCTGGCGCCGTGCCAGGGCGCGGCCCACCTCCAGCAGCAGCGTATCGACGAGGGTGCGCAGGCGCTTCTGCCCGGTCCGGTCGATCGCCACGCGGGCGGCCAGGATCTGGTCGGCGGCCTGCTCCAGCGGATCGGCCGGGGGCAGCAGGCGGAGCTTCGGCCGGGGCAGGACGTCGAGCTTCGCGCGCGTGTCGGTGACGTCGAAGAAGGCGCCGTGGCCGTGCATGCCGGTCTCCGTCCGGGTCACGTGGCCGCGGTTGCGGATCCAGCGGATGTCGCCGCCTTCCGTGACGATCCGGAAGTCGGCGGAGAACGAACCGCCGGTCTCGCGCACCTGCCTGATCCGGTCGAACACCCAGTCGCGATCCTCCGGGTGGATGCGCGCGAGCGACTCGTCGAGCGTGAGGGGCTTGCCGGCGAGCGACGCGTCACCCGCCATCACGTCGCAGGCGCCCTCGTCGAGGACCGAGCGCCCGGCCGCGACGTTCGTCTCCCAGGCGCCGACGAACCCGAAGGCGATGAGCGCCGAGGCGAGCGAGGGCGTGGCGGGTGTCGAGCCGTCGAACATGAGCGATGCTCCCGGGAGCGCAGCCGCATCGCGTTCCGGTTGAGGCCGGATGCGTCGGCGCCATCGCATCAAGCGGTATCATTCAGTGAATTGAAAATGCAATCGACCAGATGCACGGGCGACGATCGCGCGACCGCACGTGAAACCTGGTCCTTCTGCAAATTCCGGTTCGGGTCAGGGTTCAGCGGTTGCGCCCGGGCCGGGCCATCCAATCCGAGCGGTTGCCGCGGCCGGCCGGCATCGCCTGGCCGACCTCGATCCGGGAAAGCTCGGCCGAGCGTGCCGCGATCCACCCGGTGTGCTCGGCCACCGGCGTCACCGCCGTGAACCCGCCGCAGGCGGTGCGGCGGCGGGCGTCCTGGCGCATCGCCCCGCTCGACCAGCTCACCACGCCGACGATCTGGTAGCCGCCGGGGCCGCCCGACAGGATCGGGCCGCCGGAATCGCCGAGGCAGGCGCCGGCGCCGGCGGTCTCGGCCATGCGGCGGCGGTCGGTGACGACGGTGACCCGGTTGGCGACCTGCAGCGACCCGATCGAGACGAGGTGGGCCTGGCGCAGCGTGCGGGCGGTGTTGCGGCGGTTCTCGGCGACGACGCCGAAGCCGGCGATGTCGACCGCGTCGCCGTTACCGATCGAGCCGGCGCCGCGCGGATCGAGGGGCGCGTAGTCCGTGCCGAGCGGCTGCTCGAGCTTGAGCAGGGCGAGGTCGACGCCCGGCTGGTCCTCCGGCGTGGTGCCGGGGACGAATTCGGGATGCATCGAGGCGGCGATCACCGAGACACGGCGCTGGCGGAAGCCGCGGTCGACCGCCACGATGCTGTAGCCGGCCGGCTGCATCACGCAATGGGCTGCGGTCAGCACGAGATCGGGCGCGATCAGCGTGCCCGAGCAGATCTCGCCCTGGGTGCTCTCGATCCGCACCACGAAGTTGCGCGTGCCGTTCGGGTCGCGGGTCACCTCGCCGTTGATCACGGCCGAAGCCGGTGCCGGCAGCGAGCTGAGGAGGCCGACGGACAGGCCGCCGAGCAGGGCGCCGCGGAGCACAGTGGCGAGCATCGTTCTCTCCGGGGGCCGAGGGCGCTCTCGGCAGGTGGGACTGAAGCCTAACGTAAAGCAATCCGTCGGCCAAGGTTCGGTTCCTCGGGGCCGGCGGGACCGCCGGCTCAGTGCCAGCGCGCCGTCCGGTCCCAGCCGGCGAGCGTGCGGTCGAGCCAGTCGCGCTGCGGCGCGACGCGGACGGCCTGGGTCAGGCCACCGCAGGCGCCGCCGATCCAGGCGGTGACGGCGACGACGCCCGCCGCGTCCGAGACCGGGCCGCCGGAATCGCCCTGGCAGCCGCCGGCGCGGCCCGCCGCCTTGAGCCAGACCAGGATGCGGCTCGGGCCGTAGGGCTCGATCACCGGCAGGGCGACGCTGCGGAAGGTGCCGGTCGAGCGCGGGTCGCCGGGCCGCTCGGCGCCGTAGCCGGCCAGCGTCAGCGTCTCGCCGGCCCGCGGGCTCGCGGTGCTGAACGTCGCCGGGGAAAAGCGCGGCGGCAGCGGCGTCGCCGTGCGCAGCAGCGCGAGGTCGATCGAGCGCCGCCGGCCGGCGATCGCCCCGTCATCGTAGCCCGGATGGACCGCCCGGGCCGCGACCTCGACGAGGACCGGCTGCCCGGACGCGTCGCGGAAATGGACGCGGTGCTCGAGGCCCGCGCCGGCGCAATGGCCGGCGGTGAGCACCGTGTCCGGCGCCACCACCACGGCGGAGCAGACCCCGCCCTTCGACGACAGCACCATCACCGCGCCCTCGGGCGTCGCCTCGGCGCCGCCGACCACGGCATGCGCCGGCCCGCCGGCCCACGCCAGGGTCGCGAGCCACGCCAGGCCGATCGCGGCCGGGCGGGGAACGCGCTGTCCGAACACCATCGAGACCCCTCGATCCACGCTTCATGGAGATGCGCGATGATGCCGATACGCGTGGCCGGCGCCGTCGTCGAGCCGGTGAGCGTGCCCGAGCTGCGCGGCTACCTGCGCCTCGACCCGGACGACGCCACCGAGGACGACCTGCTCGCCGGCCTGATCGCGGCTGCCCGCAGCGAGGTCGAGGCCGAGACCCGGCGCATCCTCGTGCCCGGCACCTGGCGGATGGTGCTGGACCGGCTGCCCGCGGACGGGCGCGTGCCGGTGCCGCTGAGCCCCCTCGTCGCCCTGGTGCGCGCCGGGTTCTCCGCGGCGGATGGCGGCATCGCCGAATTCGCCGCGGGCTCGGCGAGCCTCGCCGCCGACCGGATCGAGGCGCCGGCCCTGCTCTTCGCCGCGATCCCCGATGCGGCCGGGCGCGCCGTGCTGGTCGATCTCGTGGCCGGATACGGCGGCGACGGGCCTCCGATCCCGCCGCCGCTGAGGCTCGCCGTGCTGCGGCGCGCCGCCGCCCGGTACGAGCACCGCGGCGACGACGCCTTCTCGGACGGGGCCGACCTCGCGTCGGCGACCACCCCGTTCCGCCGGCTGCGGCTGTGATCCGCGCCGCCGGACGCGTTCGCCCGAACCCGCTTCGCGATGTCCCGTACCCCGGAGGCCACCATGCCCGACACCGTTCCGCGGGCGATCGGCACGCGCCGGCGCCGGCTCGTGCTGGAGCTGCCGGTGGACGAGGCCGACGGGTTCGGCGGCATCCTCCGGCGCTACGTCGCCGGGCCGGTGCTGTGGGGGGCGATCGAGCCGGTCGGCGCCGTCGAGCGCCTCCGCGGCGGGCGCGACGACAGCGTCGCGACCCACCGCATCACCCTGCGGGCGCGCACCGGGCTCACGCCGGCGATGCGGCTCGCCGCCGGCCCGCGCCGCTTCGCCATCCGGACGATCGTCGATCCGGACGAGCGCGGCCGCGACCTCGTCTGCCACGTCGAGGCCCTGTCGGAGGCGAGCCCATGACCGACGCATCGCCCGGCACGGCCCTCGCCCCGCCGGCGCCGAGCCCGCTCCTCGCCCTGCGCGCGGCGCTCATCGCGCGGTTCTCCACCGACGCCGCGCTCGCCCGGCTGATGGGGGGCACGTTCCGGCTCTACGACGAGCCGCCGGCCGGCGCGCAGCCGGTCTACGCCCTGTTCGGCGACGCCGAGATCCGCGACGATTCCGTCGACGGCGCCGTCCGCCACCAGCACAGCCACGCGCTCGTGGTGTTCGCCCGGCCCGGCTCGGTCCGCACCGCGCTCGACGCCGCCGAGCGGATGTCGCTCCTCGTCGCCGATCCGGCCCTGGCGCTCACCGGCCACGCCCTCGTGACCCTGCGCGTCCAGGCCATCGCGGCGCGGCGCGACGAGCGCACCGGCGAGGCCCGCGCCGTCCTCACGCTCCAGGCCGTCACCGAAAGGAACCCGACATGACCGCTCAGAAGGGGAAGGACCTGCTGGTCCGCGCCGGCAACGGCGCCGGCGGCTTCGTCGCGGTGGCGGGCCTGCGCGCCCGCCAGATCGCGTTCAACGCCGAGGCCGTCGACGTCACCAACGCCGATTCCGCCGGGCGCTGGCGCGAGCTCCTCGCCGGCGCCGGCGCGCGCCGGGCCGCGATCTCGGGCTCCGGCGTTTTCCGCGACGAGGCCTCCGACCTGCGCCTGCGGCAGGTGTTCTTCGACGGGGTCATCGAGACCTTCCAGGTGGTGGTGCCCGCCTTCGGCACCCTCGAGGGGCCGTTCCAGATCACGGCGCTGGAATACCGCGGGGATCATGCCGGCGAGGTCACCTTCGACATGAGCCTGGAATCGGCCGGCGCCATCGCCTTCACCGCGCTCTGAGCCGGCACGGGCATCCCGACGCCGGTTGGGGAGCGCGACCGCGCGCCGCCGCCAGTGCGGCGGACGCCTTCGGCCGGTTCCGGTCGAAGGCCACCAAGACGAGCATCCCGACCTCGGGAAGCAAGCGCGACCGCGCGCCGCCGCCGGTGCGGCGGACGCCTTCGGCCGGTTCCGGTCGAAGGCCACCCAGGAGAACCCCTTCATGGTCAACCGCAGGCGCGGCGAGGTGCCGCTCGATCTCGGCGGCACCCGCTACACCCTCTGCCTGACGCTCGGCGCCCTGGCGGAACTCGAGGCCGCGCTGCAGGCGGGTGACCTCGTCGGCCTGGCCGAGCGCTTTTCCTCTGGCCGGCTCGCGGCGCGCGACCTGATCGCGCTGCTGGGCGCGGCGCTCCGGGGCGGCGGCCACGCCCTCGACGACGCGGCGGTCGCCGCCCTGCCGCTGGCCGGCGGCCTGGAGCCCCTCGCCGGCGCCCTCGGCGAGGCCCTCGTCGCCGCCTTCGGGGAACCGCCCGCGGACCCTTGAGCCCCACGGGCGGGAGCGCGCCGGGCCCGATGCCCGCCTTCCCGTGGGACGACGCGCTGGCGCTCGGGCTCGGGCGCCTGCGCTGGCGCCCGCGCGATTTCTGGCGCGCCACGCCGCGCGAGCTGCTCGCCGCCGCCGGTCTCCGCACCGGGGGCGGAGCGCTCGGCCGCGACGGGCTGGCGCGGCTGATCGCCGACCATCCGGACGCAACCTGACGCCGGTCCGCGTCGCTGGAGGCCACCATGGCGGAGACCGACCTCGACCGGGCGAACGCCGCCCGCATCAAGCAGCTCGACACCCTGGACAAGCTCGCCCAGCGCTTCGGGCAGAGCCTGTCGACGGCCCTGACCCGAAGCCTCAGCTCCGGGCGGCAGCTCGACGGGGTGCTCGGATCGCTGGGCACGCGGCTCGCCGGGGCGGCGGTCCAGGCCGCGCTCAAGCCGGTCCGCACCGGCCTCACCGGCCTGGTCGACGGCCTGCTCGGCTCGAGCGTGGGGGCGGACGCGGCGTTCGCCCGCGGCGGCGTGCTTCAGGGCGGCCGGGTGCGGGCCTTCGCCGGCGGCGGGGTCGTCGCGGCGCCGACCTACTTCCCGATGAGCGGCGGCACCGGCCTGATGGGAGAGGCCGGCCCCGAGGCGATCCTGCCGCTGCGCCGCGGCCCCGACGGCCGCCTCGGGGTCGGCGCCGGATCGGGCGGCCGGCCCGTCGCGGTCACCGTCAACATCGCCACGCCGGACGCAACCTCGTTCCGCAAGTCCGAGGCGCAGGTGACCGCGAGCCTCGCCCGCGCCGTGGCGCGCGGCCAGCGGGCGCTATGATCGGAGGAGGACCGATGCCGGACGATTTCCACGAGGTGTCCTTTCCCCTCGACGTGGCGCTGCGCGGCAGCGGCGGCCCGAGCCGGCTGACCGAGATCGTCACGCTGGCCTCGGGGCGGGAGCACCGCAACAGCCGCTGGGCCGATTCGCGCCGGCGCTACGATGCCGGCTTCGGCATCCGCTCGCTCGACACGCTCCATGCGGTTCTGGGCTTCTTCGAGGAGCGGCGCGGGCGGCTCTACGGCTTCCGCTACCGCGACCGGGCCGATTTCCGCTCCGGGCCGCCGGGCCGGGTGCCAACGCCGACCGACCAGCGCCTCGGCATCGGCGACGGCGCGACCGCCGCCTTCCCTCTGGCGAAGACCTACGGTGCCGGGCCGACGCCCTACCGGCGGACGATCGCCAAGCCGGTCGCGGGGAGCGTGCGGGTGGCGGTCGCCGGGATCGAGGTGGCGGCCGCGGGCTTCGCCTGCGATCCCGCGACCGGGCTGGTCGTGTTCGGCGCCGGCTCGGTGCCGGCGGCCGGCGCCGTGATCACCGCAGGCTTCGCCTTCGACGTGCCGGTCCGGTTCGACACCGACGACCTCGTCGTCAACCTCGAAGCCTTCGCCGCGGGCGAGATCCCGAAGGTGCCGCTCGTCGAGATCGTGCCGTAGGGAGTTCGGAACCATGCGCGACCTGCCGCCCGCCTTCGCCGCCCACCGCGCCGGCGGGGTCACCACCCTCTGCCGATGCTGGGCCCTGCGCCGCCGCGACGGCGTCGCCCTCGGCTTCACCGACCACGACCGCGACCTCGCCGTGGCGGGCCTGACCTACGCCGCCCGCACCGGGCTGGAAGCGGCCGAAGCCGCGGCCGAGCTCGGCTTCGCCGTCTCCGGCGGCGACGTCTCCGGCGCGCTCGCGAGCCTCGGGCTGACCGAGGCCGACATCGCCGGCGGCCTCTACGACGGCGCCGGGATCGAGACCTGGCTGGTGGACTGGACCGACCCGGACACCCGCCTGCTGCTCGACGTCGGCACGCTCGGCGAGATCCGCCGGGCGGGCGACGCCTTCGTCGCGGAGGTGCGGGGCCTGGCCGACCGGCTCGACGCCGAGCGCGGCCGCAGCTACCGCGCCACCTGCGGCGCCGACCTCGGCGACGCCCGCTGCGGCGTCGACGTCACGCGGTTCCGCACCGACGGCACGGTCGACGGCCTGCCGGAGCCCGGCACCTTGTCCGCGGCGGTCGCGGGTACCTTCGCCGACGGGCTGTTCAGCGGCGGCCGCCTGAGCTGGACCGCGGGCGCCAATGCCGGCCTGTCCGGCGACGTGCGCACGCATCTCGGCACCCTGATCGAGTTGTGGGAGGCGCCGCCGCGCGGCATCGCGCCGGGCGACGCCTTCACCCTCGTCGCCGGCTGCGACAAGCGCCTCGCCACCTGCCGCGGCATCTTCGCGAACGCCCTGAACTTCCAGGGCTTCCCGCACATGCCGGGCAACGATTTCGTCGTGCGCTACGCTCCCGGCGCGGGTCCCGGCCTCGACGGCGGCTCGCTGTTCCGCTGAAAGGACGCCCCATGCGCGACCCGCTCGACGGTGCCGCGGTCGCGGCCGAGGCCCGGCTCTGGCTCGGCACGCCCTACCGGCACCAGGCCTCGCTGATCGGCGTCGGCTGCGACTGCCTCGGCCTGCTGCGCGGCGTCTGGCGCGGCCTTCTGGGCGACGAGCCCGAGGCGCCGCCGCCCTATTCCGGCACCTGGGCGGAATCGGCTGCCCCCGGCACCGACCCGCTGACGGAGGCCGCCGCCCGCCACCTCGTCCCGGTCGCGGCCGACCTCGCGCGCCACGGGCCGGCGCCGGGCGAGGTGCTGCTCTTCGCCTTCCGCGCGCACCTGCCCGCCCGCCACTGCGCCATCGCCACGCAGGCCGGGATGATCCACGCCCACGACCGCGCCGCGGTGACGGAGGTGGCCTTCACGCCGTGGTGGCGGCGGCACCTGGTCGGGGTGTTCCGTTTCCCGGGGGCGGGGTGAGGGCGTGGCGCGCGGGAAGTCTCCAGGAGCCGGTTCGCCTCGGAGTCTAGCCCTGTTCCTCCCCTGCAGAGAGGGGAGGGAAGCACTTGCGCTGCGATTTTCGATCGAAGCGCAATCCCATCGAGACTGAAGCCCCGGAGCTCGCCATGGCCACGCTGATCCTGTCCACGGCGGGGGCGGCGGTCGGGACCGCGCTCGGCGGGCCGATCGGGAGCGTGGTCGGGCGGGTGGCCGGCGCGGCGGCGGGGGCCGGGCTCGACGGCGCCCTGTTCGGGGCGGGGACGAGCCCGCGCTTCGTCGCCGGGCCGCGGCTGTCGGACGTCGCCGGCCTGTCCTCGACCGAGGGCGATCCGGTGCCGCGCGTCTACGGCCGGGCGAAGCTCGGCGGCACCCTGATCTGGGCGACGCGGCCGCTCGAGGTCGCCAACACGGCCGTCGAGCGGGCGTCCTCCCCGGCGAAGGGCGGCGGCGGGCAGAAGACCGTGCGGACGCGCTACGCCTACTTCGCCAACCTCGCGGTCGGCCTGTGCGAGGGCGAGATCGCCCTCGTCCGGCGGATCTGGGCGGACGGGATCGAGCTCGACCGCACCGCGATCACCTGCCGGGTCCATGCCGGCGCGGCCGACCAGGCGCCCGATCCGCTGATCGTCGCCAAGGAGGGCGCCGACGCGCCGGCCTATCGCGGCCTCGCCTACGTGGTGTTCGAGGGGCTGCCCCTGGCCGATTACGGCAACCGCATCCCGCAATTCGCCTTCGAGGTGGTGCGGCCGGTCAACGGCGTCGCGCCGCTGATCCGCGCGGTGAACCTGATCCCCGGCGCGTCCGAGTTCGGCCTCGACCCGATGCCGGTCACGGTCGATCTCGGCCTCGGCCGGACGCGGGCCGCCAACCGGTTCCAGCTCCAGGCGGCGACCGACGTGGTCGCGTCGCTCGACGCGCTGCAGGCGTTGTGCCCGAACCTCGCCCGCATCGCGGTGGTGGTGGCGTGGTTCGGCGACGACCTGCGCGCCGGGCACTGCACGGTCGCGCCCCGCGTCGAGATCCGCGACAAGGCGACCACCGGCGACGGCTGGCTCGTGGCCGGCCTCGACCGCACGCAGGTCGCGCCCGTCTCCGCCGCGCCGGACGGCACGCCGGCCTATGGCGGCACGCCCTCCGATGCCGGCCTCGGCCGCCTGATAACGGAGCTGGCCCGGCGCGGCCTCGCGGTGGTGCTCTACCCGTTCGTGATGATGGACGTCGCCGCCGGCAACGCGCTGCCCGATCCCTACGCGCCCGGCAGCGTCGGCCAGCCGGCCTACCCCTGGCGCGGCCGCATCACCTGCGATCCCGCCCCCGGCCAGCCCGGCAGCCCGGACGGGACGGCGGCGGCCGAGGCGCAGGTGCTGGCCTACTTCGCCGGCGCGCAGGGCTATCGCCGGCAGGTGCTGCACTATGCCGACCTCGCGACCGGCTGGGCGGCCGCCGGCACGCCGCTCTCCGGCTTCGTCCTCGCCAGCGAGCTCGTCGGCCTCACCCGCGTGCGCGGCGCGGGCGAGACCTGCCCGGCGGCAACGGCGCTGATCGACCTCGCCCGAACGGTGCGCCGGAGGCTCGGGCCGTCGGTGAAGCTCGTCTACGCCGCCGACTGGACCGAGTACGGCGCCCAGGTCCGCGACGGCGGCGCCAGCGTGCGCTTCCCCCTCGACGCGCTGTTTTCCGACCCGAGCATCGACGCGGTCGGGATCGACTATTATCCGCCGATCTCGGACTTTCGCGACACGCCCGCGCAGGCCGACCTCGCCGAGACCGACACGATCTACGACCGCGGCTTCCTCAAGGCCCGGCTCGGCGGCGGCGAGGCGTTCGACTGGTACTACGCCGACGACGAGGCCCGCGCCGCGCAGCGCCGCAGCCCGATCACCGACGGCGCCTACGGGAAGCCGTGGACGTTCCGGCCCAAGGACCTCGTCGGCTGGTGGTCGAGCGCGCACGTCGAGCGGGCGGGCGGGGTCGAGACCCGCGCCACGGCCTGGGTGCCGCGCGGGAAGCCGATCTGGCTCACCGAGATCGGCGTGCCGGCGGTCGACAAGGGCACCAACGGACCCAACGTCTTCCCCGACCCGAAATCCTCCGAGAGCGCCTTTCCGCCCGCCTCGCGCGGCCTGCGCGACGAGCTGATCCAGCTGCGCGGCCTGGAGGCGATCCTGTCGCGGTTCGACCCCGCCGCGGCGGGCTTCGCGGCCGCCGACAACCCGCTCTCGCCCGTCTATGGCGGGCCGATGGTCGACCCGGGCGCGGTCTTCGTCTGGGCCTGGGACGCGCGGCCCTACCCGGCCTTTCCCGACCAGGGCTCGGTCTGGGCCGATGCCGGCAACTGGCGGGTCGGCCACTGGATCACCGGCCGGATCGAGGGCTGCGACCTCGACCGGCTGATCGAGCGGATCCTGTCCGACCTCGGTGTCGCCGTGCCGATCGCGATCGAGGCCGCCGCCTACCTCGACGGCGCGGTGATCGACCGGCCGCTCTCGGCCCGCGCCGCCCTGGAGCCGCTGGCGCAGCTCTACGGCCTCGACGTGTCGGCGGTCGCCGGCACCCTGCGGCTGCGCGGGCCGCGGCGCGAGGCGGCGGTGATCATCGCCGACGACGACCTCGTGCGCGTCTCCGAGGACGAGGCGCCGCTGCGCCGGGTGCGCGCCGAGGAGAGCGGCCTGCCGCGCTCGATCGAGATCGGCTTCACCGATTCCGAGAACCCGGACTATCGCCGCGCGTCCGCCGCCGCGATCCGGCCGGCCGGCGGCCGGCGGCGCGAGGCCCGGATCGAGGCGGCGGTCGTCACCCGGCGCGAGACCGCAGAAAACCTTGCCGAGGCGCTCCTCGACCGGGCCATCGCGGGCCGCGACACCGCCGGGCTGACGCTCAGCCCGCGCCGCCTCGATCTCGAGCCCGGCGACCTGCTGGCGACGCCGGCCGGCCTCCAGCGCATCGTGCGCATCGACGACGGGCCGGCCGGCCGCCGGCTCGAGACCCGCGGCGTGCCGCTGCACGGGCCGGGCACGCGGCCGGCGCGCCGCGCGTCGACGACCCGGCCCGTCCGGCCTCCGCTGCTCGCCGGCGCCCCGTTCGCGCTCGCCCTCGACCTGCCCGCCGACCGCGGAACCCCGACCGCGCTGCAGTACCTCGCCGCGACCGCCGAGCCGTGGCCCGGCGCGCTGGCGATCTGGCGCTCGGACGGCGCGGGCGCGCCGCTGGCGCTCCACGGCACCGCCGACTACCCGGCCTGCCTCGGGCGGACGCTGACGGCGCTGCCCCCGGGGCCACTCTGGCGTCTCGACCGCGCGACGCGCCTCGACGCGACCCTGCGCAACGCCGGCGCGCTCGGCAGCCTCGACCTGCCGGCGATGCTGGCCGGCGGCAACCTGTTCGCGGTGATCGCGCCGGACGGCAGCGTGGAGGTGATCGCGGCGCAGGAGGCCGTGCTCGTCGGGCCCGAAACGTTCCGTCTCGGCCGGTTGCTGCGCGGGCTCGCCGGCAGCGAGGCGGCGGCCTCGCGCCCGGCCCCGGCCGGAAGCCTGATCGTGCGCCTCGACGACGGCGCGGTGATTCCCCTCGTCGACCGGCTCGACGAGGCCGGGCGCCGGTTCCGCTACCGGATCGGCCCGGCCTCGCGCGATCCCGGCGACCCGTGCTTCGCCGAGATCTTCGCCGCCGCCGGCCTCGCGGCGCTGGCGCCGTCGAGCCCGGTCCACCTCCGCGCCCGGCGCGAGCCCGGCGGCGTGCGCCTGTTGTGGATCCGCCCGGCGCGCCGCGACGCCGACAGCTGGGACGTCGCGGACATTCCCCTCGACGAGGCGGTGGAGGCCTACGCCGTCACCGTCTTCGCCGCCGACGGCCACGGGCTGCGCAGCCTCGCCGCCGCCGGGCCGAGCCTGCTCTACGCCGACGAGGCCGCGGATTTCGGCGGCCCGCAGGCGGTGCTCGACATCGCCGTCGCGCAGGTCGGGGCGGTGTTCGGGCCGGGCCCGGCCACCCGCGCGCGCGTCGCCGTGCGCCGGGGCTGACACCTCGATCCCTCGACGGAGCCCGCCGATGCCGGACACCACGCAGAACCTCGCGCTGCCGCTGATCGCGGCCAACCAGGCGCAGAAGCACGTCACCCACAACGAGGCCCTGGTGCAGCTCGACGCGCTGGTGCAGCTCGCCTGCCTCGACAAGGACCTCGCCGCGCCGCCGGCCGCCCCGGCCGAGGGCGACCGCTACCTTGTCGTCGCAGCCGCGCCCACCGGGGCCTGGGCCGGGCTGTCGGGCCAGGTCGCCTGCTTCCGGGACGGGGTCTGGGTCGGGCTCGCGCCCCGACCGGGCTGGCTCGCCTTCGTGGCCGACGAGGGCGACCTCTACATCTTCACCGGCAGCGCCTGGACGAGCTTCCGCGCCACCCTGGCGAGCCTCCAGAACCTCGCCCGCCTCGGGATCGGCACCGCGGCCGACGCCGTGAACCGGCTGGCGGTGAAGTCCGAGGCCGCTCTGCTCTCCTGGGACGACGCGACGCCGGGCTCGGGCAGCGTGCGGCTCACCCTCAACAAGCAGGCGGCGGCGCGCGATGCCGGCCTGGCGTTCCAGACCGGGTTCTCGACGCGGGCGCTGCTCGGCACCTTCGGCGCCGACGACGTGGCCCTGAAGGTGAGCCCGGACGGCGCGAGCTTCTCGACCGCGCTCTCGGTCTCGGCGGCGACCGGCCGGCTCGCCCTCGGGCGGATCGCCGGGCCGGTGGAGATCGGCACCCATGCCGGCGCGCTTCCCGACGCGCCGCCCCAGACGGTGCTGCGGGTCTCCGGCGCCGACGGGACGACGCCGCGGCTCGTCCTCGACGGCTACGGCGCCAACGCCGCGGGACACCTCGCCTTCCGGGCCGCGGCCGGGAGCGCCGCCGCGCCGGCTGCCCTGCCGCCGGGTGCCGCGATCGGGCAGCTCTCCGCATACGGCTACGGCGCCTCCGGCTACGCGTCGGCGCCGCGGGTGCAGGTCGCCTTCCTGGCCTCGGAGGCGTGGTCGGACGCGTCGCAGCCGACGCGGATCAGCCTGCGCACCACGCCGGCCGGCACCACGGCCACGGCCGAGGCGTTCGCCGTCGAGGCCAGCGGGGCGGTGCGCCTCGCGCCGCTGGCCGCCGACCCGACGACGGGGCTCGCGCAAGGGCAGCTCTACGCCGACAGCACCGCGACCGCGCTCAAGTGGTACACCGGCACGGGCTGGGCGCGGATCAGCAACTTCGCCAAGGCGGCGGCGACCACGAGCTTCGACAACTACGTCCCGGCCGGCGCCTGGACGAAGGTGCAGTTCAACATCGCCGACAGCAACGACCAGGGCGCGTTCGCGGCCGCGACGAACCGCTTCACCGCCCCCGAGGCCGGCCTCTATCGGGTCTCGGCCATGCTCACCTACAAGCGCAACAACGCGAGCGCGCCGACGGCCTTCGAGGTCCAGCTCTACCGGAACGGCGCCCCCGCCGGGCGCGGCCGCGCCGCCGCGACCGGTGCGCTGGTGGACGGGGTCACCGCCCTGTCGCTCGCCACGACCCTGAAGCTCGCGGCCGGCGACGGCGTCGAGGTCTGGGTGCGGTTCACGGGGGCCGACGGCTACGTGGCCGCGGCCGACGCGTCCTTCGGCGCGCAGCAGCTGGGCTGAGGCCGGGCGCCCGCCGCACCGTCCGCCGTTCCCCGCCCCGGAGATCCCCATGAATCTCACCCCCATCGGCGAGGCGTGCCTCATCGCGCGCGAGGGACGGCGGCTGACGGCCTACCGCGATTCCGTCGGCGTCTGGACCATCGGCGTCGGCCACACCTCCGCGGCGGGGCGCCCCCGCGTCGTCCCCGGCCTCGCGATCACCGCGGCCGAGTGCGACGCGATCTTCGCGCGCGACGTCGCGGCCTACGTCGCCGCGGTCCGCGACGGCCTGACGGCGGCGGTCGGGCCGCACGCCTTCGATGCCCTCGTCTCGCTCTGCTACAACATCGGCCCGGCGGCCTTCGCCGGCTCGACCGGCCTGAGACGGATCAACGCCGGCGACGCGGCCGGTGCCGCCGACGCGCTGCTGCTGTGGCGCAAGCCCGCGGCGATCCTGCCCCGCCGCCGCGCCGAGGCCGAGCAGCTCGTCACCGCCTACGCCGTCGCCCTGCCGCGCCCGACCGTGAACGCCGCGCGGCTCCGGATCGCGGCCCCCGTCGCCGCGGTCACGGACCCGGGCGTCGCGACCCCGGTCCTGGTGCCGACCGTGCCGCGGCCGGGTCGGCTCGCGCGGCTGCGGCACCGGATCGAGGCCTGGCTCGCCGCGGCGGCCGCGCCGGCGAAGGCCCCGGCCTGATCCGCCGCGCCCGATCCCAGATCCCGTGCCGGCCGGGTCCAGCCGCGCAACCCCAGCCGAAGGATTCGACCATGTCCCGCTTCTCCGCGGCGCCGGTGCTCGCCGGTGCCCTCTCGATCGGCCTCGCGGCCCCGCCCGCCCTCGCCGCGGCGGGGGGCGCCGTCGTGCTGCCCTGGGGCGACTGGATCGTCGGCTTCGCCACGACGGCGCAGGCGGTGCTGACGCCGCTCCTCGTCGCCCTGGCGACCGGGCTGATCGCCCGGTTCGCGCCGCTGCTCGGCTACGTCCTGTCGAAGTCCGTCGTGGAGGGCATGGTCCGCCGGGTCACCGACTACGCGCTCAACGCGGTGGCCGGCGCCGCCAAGGGGCAGGTGCTCACCGTGCCGGTCGGCTCGGCCGTCATCGCCGCGGCCGTGCAGCGGGCGTCCGACCAGGTGCCGGGCTTCGTCGTGAAGGCCGCCGGCGGCCTGCCCGGCATCGCCGAGAAGGTGTTCCGCCGCCTCGCGCTGGAAGACCGCGCGACCGCCGCCAACACGCTCGCGCCGGCCCTCGCCGCCGCCGGCCTCGCGGCGCGATAGCGCCGGAGCGACGGCCCCGTCCGCGGCCGGGACGCCCGCGCGGGTGCTCGAACGACACGCTGGCATCCGCGGAGGGACGGCATGGACGCGACACCACGAAGCCCGGCGGAGCGCGACCCCGCCTGCCGCCGGGCGGCCCTCGCGGCGATCGGCGAGGGCGTCGGCCGGGTGCTGCCGCCCCCCGACGACGGCCTCGGCGAGACCCTGATCCGCCGCGCCTACGCCGAGCGTGCCGCGACCGAGCCGGACGAGGACCGGCTGGTCGTCCGGTTCGGCACCGAGTGGCGCAGCTTCATCCGGCACCAGACGCCGGACCGCCTCGCCGCCCTCGACGCGGTGATCGACGACCGGATCGAGCGGCGGGCGCTGGCCCGGTACTACCGGCGGATGAAGCATGCGGCGGTCGCCGTCGCCGTCACGGCCTTCGCGCTGGCGCAGTTCGGGATCGACCGGCTGCCGCTCGTCCGCCAGATCTGGCGGCTGTTCCGGGGAGATCTGCGATGAGCGCCGCCCTCGACCGCTGGCTCACCCGGCTCTACCACGCGGTCGGCGGGAGCCTGTTCCTGGCGCTGTGCGCCTTCGTCTCCTACACCGCCGGCGACTGGCACTGGCCCTACCGCGTCCGCTCGACGGACCTGCTGACGCCCGAGGTCGCGCCCGGCGGCGCCCTGCGCCAGACGCGGGTGATCGCCTACGGCGCCGAATGCGCGCTTCACGTCACGCGCCGCCTGCAGAGCCTCGGCGCCGACGGGCGCCGGGTGATGCTCCCCGAGATCGCCTTCGATGCGCCGCCCTGGGACCGCGACGGCCGGCCCCAGACCATCGAGACCGAGATCCCGGCCGACTTCCCCTGCGGCCCCGCGATCCTGGTCGAGAGCCCGTCGGCCGCCTGCAACTGGCTTCAGCGCACCGTCTTCCGCCAGCGCCAGCCGGACGCGATCACCCCGTTCCGGGTGACCTGCGGCGGGGTCACAGGTCCAGCATTCCGGGCGACGGCGCGTGCACCGTGAAGGCCGCCCCCTCGTGAACCCAGCTGCCGCCGGCCTGGGCCTTCTCGAAGGCCGCCGTCTCGGCGGTGCCGGCCGTGTAGTGGTGCTCGCCGGTCGCGGTGTCGAGGAAGCGCTGCACCGTCAGCGCGTCGGCGCCGGCCAGCGCCGGGTCGGCATAGGCCTGGAACGCCACGCCCTCGTCGTGGAAGCTCGGCATCATCGCGTCGATGTGGTCGCGCTCCGTGGGGCTCGCCGTATAGAAGTGCTCGCCCGTCCGCGTATCGACGAAGCGGAACACGTCCACCGTGTCCGCGCTCGCGGCGGGCGCCATCCAGGCCACGCCCTCCGCGGTGTAGGACGGCAGGTTCTGCGCGACGTAGGCCCGTTCGCTCGCGCTCGTCGTGTAGAGGTCGTCGCCGGTGCTCGCGTCGCGGAAGTGGAAGGTGTCGCTCGGCGACGCCGCGGTCGGCGCGCTCGCATAGGCCCGGATGTAATCGATCGTCATCTGCGCCGACGCCGCGTCCGGGTCGCCGGCCCAGGCCCCGCCAACGGCGAGGTTGGCGATCAGGTACATCGGCTTGTCGAGATCGGCCGGCGTGGCGGCCTGGAAGGTCGGGTGCCCGTCGTAGTACCAGGTGATGGTGTCGGGCTCCCAGTCGACGCCGTAGGTGTGGAAGCCCGACGTCATGTCCGGCACGGCGACGTTCGCCTCGTCCAGGTAATGCGTCGCGTCGACCCGCTGGCTGCCCGAGACCTGGCTGTGGACGGTGTTGCGCAGGGTGTTCGGGTCGCCGCCGACCATCTCCATCACGTCGAGCTCCGGCGGCCAGCTCCCATCCGCGGGCAGCATCCAGAACGCCGGCCACATGCCGTGGGCCGCGGGGAGCTGCGCGCGGATCTCGAAGTAGCCGTAGGTCTGGCTGAAGCTGTGGTAGGTGTTGATCATCCCCGACGTGTAGGTCTGCCCCTCGATCGAACCCTGGATGTCGGGGGCGGCCGGCGCGGCGGAGATCGTCAGCGCGCCGTCGGAGACCTGGAACGGGTCGGGCAGGCCGGCCGTGCCGCCCGCGGCGCCGTCCGCGCCGGCGACGTAATATTGCAATTCATCGTTGTATGGCATCGTCCCGGTCGCGCGGACCTTCGTCGACCATTGCGGCGCCCCGACCGTGTCGAGGCCCGTCGTGCCGTTCCACGGCGTGAACGCGTCGAACTCCTCGGCGAAGGTCAGCGTCGCGGTCTGCGACAGGTGGTTCGGATCGATCGCCATGACGGGTCCCGCCTCACGCGGGCGGCCGAAGCCGCCGCGCATGATGAATACAACTCAAAATAGAATAATCGGTTTACAAACTTGGTTCCGCGGTGCGCTGGGTCGTTTGCGGTCTTCGGCCGCCGCTTCGGGCGCCACCTGCGTCTTCGTTGGGCGGGTTCGCGTATAAACTACCGACGGCCTCGGCGTTCGACAGTCGTCGCGCGTGGCCTCTTCGTCGCCGATCCTCGCTCCGTCCGGCGGCGGCCGGACGCGCATCCCCGTGGATCGCACGGGGCGCGATGGAACCGCTGCGGTTCTCGGCCGTAACGCTTCGCAGCTTCCCACGGACCTTCGATGAGACCCGCCGCCGCCCGAGCCACCCTCCGCCCGCACGGCCCCGGCCATGGGTCCGCGGCCGGCGGCATTCAGGGCGCATTCAGTGCCTCGGGCCGACAGTCCCTCCCCATGCGCTACCCCCTCGCCCTCGCAGCGATCTGCCTGACCGCCGCGGCCCTTGCGGCGGGCGGCCTCGGCATATCGGCGGAGGAGACCCGAGAGGCGGCCCCGGCCGTCGCCGCGCCCGGCCCGCCGCAGCTGCGGGTCGAGGAGTGCCTGTCGCCCGCCGACATGCGCGAGGAGGTGTCCGAGCGCCGGGTGATCGCGCCGGTGACGGCGATCAAGGCCGCGCGCACGGTGATCCCGCGGGCCGAGATCCAGCGGGCGAGCCTGTGCCGCCACGCCGACGGCCTCGTCTACATGCTGACCGCCTTGCGTCGGGACGGCCACTTCGTGCACGTGATGGTCGACGCCAAGACCGGCCAGGTGGCGGGCCAGTACTGACGGCCGGGAAGGCCGTCGCTCGAGGGAGGGTGATCCGTGCGTCTGCTCGTGGTCGAGGATGACCGGGACATCAACCGGCAGGTGGTCAGCGCGCTGGAGGAGGCGGGCTACGTCGCCGACAAGGCCTTCGACGGCGAGGAGGGCGGCTACCTCGGCGAGAGCGAGCCCTACGACGCGATCATCCTCGACATGGGGCTGCCCAAGGCCGACGGCGTCAGCGTCCTGCAGAAGTGGCGCCGCGCCGGGATCAAGACCCCCGTCATCATCCTCACCGCGCGCGACCGCTGGTCCGACAAGGTCGACGGGTTCGATGCCGGCGCCGACGACTACGTCACCAAGCCGTTCCACATGGAGGAGCTGATGGCGCGCGTCCGCGCGCTGCTCCGCCGCGCCGCCGGCCACGCCACCAGCCAGATCGCCTGCGGCCCCGTCACCCTCGACACCCGCTCGGGGCGGGTGTTCGTCGACGGCAACCCGATCAAGCTGACGAGCCACGAATACCGGCTGCTCTCCTACCTGATGCACCACACCGGCCGCGTCGTCTCCCGCGCCGAGCTGACCGAGCATCTCTACGACCAGGATTTCGACCGCGATTCGAACACCATCGAGGTGTTCGTCGGCCGCCTGCGGAAGAAGCTCGCGGTGGACCTGATCCAGACGGTGCGCGGGCTGGGCTACCTGGTCGACCCGAGCCAGCCGCCGGCACGGGTGTGACGGAGCGGGCTACGACCGAGCGCGACCGTCATGTCGGCTCGAGGGGAAGCCTTCCCGCCGAGCCGGATCACGGTATCCCACCCGGTGGTCGGTCCCGCCGCCCGTGCCGCAGCATGCGCCACCCATGAACGCCGTCCTCAGCCTGTTCTCGCTCCGCCGTCGCTCGATCGCCGTGCGGCTCGCCGTCTCGGCGCTGCTCGCCAGCTCCGCGATCCTGCTGATCGCCGCCTGGATCCTGACGACGCTGTATCGCGAGACCACCGAGCGGGCCTTCGACAGCCGGCTGCTGGTCTTCGCCAACAACCTCGCCACCGACCTCGTCACCCCGAGCGACACCGAGAGCCGGGCCTTCACGCTCGGCGACCCGCGCTTCGACCTGCCGCTGTCGGGCTGGTACTGGCAGGTCGGCAAGCCCGACGCCCGGCCGCGGGACCTGCGCACCTCGCGCTCCCTGGTCGGCGTGCCGTTGAAGCCGGCCACCGATCCCGACGGCAAGGCGGGGGTCGGGCAGATCCGCCAGGGCTACGGGCGGGCGCAGGACGACCGGCTGCTCCGCATCATCGAGCGCGACGTCGACCTCGGCGAGGACGGGCGCTACACCGTGCGCGTCGCCGGCCCCGCCGACGAGATCGTCAACGACGTCGAGCGCTTCCGAAATTCCCTGTTCATGACCTTCGGCCTGCTCGGCCTGTCGCTCGCGCTGACGACCCTGCTGCAGATCCGCTTCGGCCTGGCGCCGCTGAAGAAGATGCGCGCGGCCTTGGGCGCGATCCGGCGCGGCGAGGCCGACCGGATCACCGGCACCTATCCGCGCGACATCGCCCCGCTCACCGGCGAGGTGAACCTCCTGATCGAGACCAACCGCGAGATCCTGGAGCGCGCCCGCACCCAGGTCGGCAACCTCGCCCACGCGCTCAAGACGCCGCTCTCGATCATCGTCAACGAGGTCGGCGCCTCCGACGCCCCGGCCGACCTCGCTGAGAAGATCCGCGAGCAGGCGGCGGTGATGCGCGACCAGGTGAACTACCACCTCGACCGGGCGCGCGCCGCCGCGCTCGCCGGCACGCTCGGGACCTCGACCGACGTCGAGCCGGCGCTCGCCGGCCTGGTGCGGACCTTCGGGAAGATCTATCGCGACAAGGACATCGCCTACGAGGTCCACGTGCCGCCGGGCCTGCGCTTCCGCGGCGAGCGCCAGGATTTCGAGGAGATGGTCGGCAACCTCGTCGACAACGCCTCGAAATGGGCGGCCGGCCGCGTCGCGATCCGGGCCGAGGCGGTAGATGCCCACGATTATCCCCACCTTCTCGTGGCGATCGAGGACGACGGCCCCGGCCTGCCGGAGGAGGCGCGCTCGGCGGTGCTCGGGCGCGGGCGGCGGATGGACGAATCGAAGCCCGGCTCCGGCCTCGGCCTCTCGATCGTCGCCGACCTCGCCACGCTCTATCGCGGCCGCTTCCGCCTCGAGCAGGCGGCGCTCGGCGGCCTGCGCGCCGTGCTCGAGGTGCCGGGCGACGTGCCCAAGGGCGCCGCCGGGCATTGAGCCCTGCGGCCGTGGCGGCGGCCGCCCCCGCCCCGTCGCTCCCGTCCCGTCGCCCTTGCCCTGTTTGCTCTCGTCCCGTCCGCCCTTGTCATCGCGAAAAACTTGCGTGACACCGTGACGCCGAGGGCGGGCATCGTGCCGCCCGTGCCCGCTCTCTACTATCGGCGGCACGGCCATTCGGCTCCAGCGGGGGCCGTCTTATCAATCGAAGGGATGGAGCGGCCGCGGCCTCGCCTTGCGCGAACCGGGACCGCTTCGAAGGTGCGATGACGGCGATCTGGTTCATTCTGGCGGGCATGACCGCCGCGGCCGTCCTGGCCCTGCTCTGGCCGATGTCGCGCCGCGTCGCCATCGTCCCCGATGCGGCCGGCACCGTCACCGAGACGGCGTTCTACGAGGACCAGCTCGCCGAGATCGAGCGCGACCTCGATCGTGGGCTGATCGCCCCGGCGGAGGCGGAATCCGCTCGCACCGAGGCCGCCCGCCGGCTCCTGCGCGCGAGCCGCGCGCCGGGCCCCGGAGAGGCGAGCGTGGCCGAGCCGCGCCTGCGCCAGCGCCGCGCGGCCTCGGCCTTCGCGCTCTCGACGATCCCCCTGGTCGCCCTGCTCGCCTACGGCCTCTACGGCTCGCCCGACCTGCCGGCCCAGACGCCGGCCGACCGCCAGGCGGTGCAGTCGGGCGCGCAGGACCTGATGAAGGCCGTCGGCCAGATCGAGGCGCGGCTGGCCGCCGACCCGAACGACGCGCGGGGCTGGGCCGTGCTGGCGCCGGTCTACATGCGGCTCGGGCGGTTCGAGGATGCCGCGCGGGCCTACGCGGCGATCGTCCGGATCAAGGGCGAGACTGCCGAATCCCTGTCCGACTGGGGCGAGGCGATGGTCGCGGCCGGCAACGGCATCGTGCCCGAGGAGGCCAAGGCTGCCCTCACCCGCGCCCTCGCCCTCGACCCGAAGGCGCCCAAGCCCCGCTTCTACCTCGCCCGTGCCGCCGAGCAGAACGGCGACACGGCCGAAGCGATCCGCCAGCTCACCGCCCTGAACGACACGAGCCCGGCCGACGCGCCCTGGCTCGGGCTGGTGCGCGAGAACCTGGCGCGGCTCAAGGGCGAGCCCGCACCGCAAATGTCCGGGACGCCGTCGAAATCCGCCGCCGGGCTGCCGCCCGAGCAGCGCGCCGCGATCCAGGGCATGGTCGACGGCCTCGACGAGCGGCTCGCGGCCAAGGGCGGCAGCGCCGACGAGTGGCTGCGGCTCGCCCGCTCCCGCGGCGTGCTCGGCGAGCCCGAGCGGGCGCAGGCGGTGCTGGAACGCGCCCGCGTCGCGCTGAAGTCCGATCCCGCGGCGCTCGCGAGCCTGGAAGCGGGCGCGCGCGACCTCGGCCTGTCCGGCAGGCCGGCCGACGGCATGGCGCGCGATGGGCGCAGCGCCGCGCCTCCGGCCGCCCTGAACGCCACGACACCCGAATCCCGCGCCGAGACCGAATCGGCGGCCGCCGCGGTGTCGGCGATGCCGCCGGCCGAGCGCGACGCCGCGATCCGCGGCATGGTCGCCGGCCTCGATCGCCGGCTCGCGGCCAAGGGCGGCAGCGTCGACGAGTGGCAGCGCCTGGTGCGCTCCTACAGCGCCCTCGGCGATCCCGAGCAGGCCGGCAAAGTCCTGAGCCGCGCGCGGATGGCGCTCGCCGCCGACCCGGGCGCGGCCGAGAAGCTCGACACCCTGGCCAAGGAGCTCGGCCTTCCGGTCCGCCCCTGACGATCTGTCCCGGCACGGGCGACTTGACCCGGGACGCGTCGCGTCCGACATCCGAGGGACAAGAATGAGGACGGTCCCGCACCGGGCCGACCTCCGTGAGGTCGGCACCGGGGCCGGACCAACCCGCCGGGGACGGACCCACTCGTGACGCGCAAGAGCCGCCGCCTGATCCTGATCGCCGCTTGCGGCGCCGTCCTGGCGCTCGCCGTCGGGCTCATCCTGTCGGCGATGAGCGGCTCGATCGTGTTCTTCCGCTCCCCCAGCGAGGTGGCGGCACAGGGCGTCGGGCCGGGCACGCGCTTCCGCCTCGGCGGCCTGGTCAAGGACGGCTCGCTCCGGCGCGGGCCGAACCAGACGGTGGACTTCGCCGTGACCGACACCAACGCCACCGTCCAGGTCCAGTATACCGGCCTTCTGCCCGACCTGTTCCGCGAGGGGCAGGGCGTGGTCGCCGAGGGGACGCTCGAGCCGGGCGGCATCTTCCGCGCCGACACCGTGCTGGCCAAGCACGACGAATCCTACATGCCGCGCGAGGTCGCCGACGCGCTCAAGGCGCAGGGGCGCTGGCAGGAGGGCGGCAAGGACGGCAAGGGCTCCGTGAGAATGGACCCGCCGAAGGCCGCCGACGCCGCGCCCCCGAACCTCGGACCGCGCACCGAGCGCTGAAACCGATGTCCGAACGCCGAAAACCGATGTCATTGACTCGAGGAACCGCCGCTTGATCGTCGAGGTCGGACATTTCGCGTTGGCGCTCGCGCTGGCGCTCTCCCTGGTCCAGTCGGTGATGCCGATCTGGGCCGCCCGCTCGGGCGACGCCGCCCTGCGGCAGGTGGCGACGCCGGCCGCGCTCGGCGCCTTCGCCTGCGTGCTGTTCGCGTTCGCCGCGCTGACCTACGCCCACGCCACGTCCGACTTCTCGGTCCAGAACGTGGTCGAGAACTCGCACACGACGAAGCCGTTCATCTACAAGCTCTCCGGCGTCTGGGGGAACCACGAGGGCTCGATGCTCCTCTGGATCCTGATCCTCACCCTGTTCGGCGCGATGGTGTCGGTGGCGCGGGACTCGGTGCCGCCGGTGCTGCGGGCCAACACCCTGGCGGTGCAGGGTTTCATCACCTTCGTCTTCGTGCTGTTCGTGATCACCACCTCGAACCCGTTCACGCGGGCGGTGCCGGCGCCGGTGGAGGGCAACGACCTCAACCCGCTGCTGCAGGATTTCGGCCTCGCGGTGCATCCGCCGCTGCTCTACGTCGGCTATGTCGGCTTCTCGATCACCTTCGCCTTCGCCATCGCCGCGCTGATCGACGGGCGCATCGACGCCGTCTGGGCCCGCGCCGTGCGCCCGTGGACGCTGACCGCCTGGAGCTTCCTGACGCTCGGCATCGCGATGGGCAGCTACTGGGCCTATTACGAGCTCGGCTGGGGCGGCTGGTGGTTCTGGGACCCGGTCGAGAACGCTTCGCTGATGCCGTGGATCGCCGGCACGGCGCTCCTGCACTCGACCGTTGTGATGGAGAAGCGCGACGCGCTGAAGGTCTGGACGGTCCTGCTCGCAATCCTCACCTTCTCGCTCTCGCTGCTCGGCACCTTCATCGTGCGCTCCGGCGTGCTCACCTCGGTGCATTCCTTCGCCACCGACCCGACCCGCGGCATCTTCATCCTCGCGATCCTGATCCTGTTCATCGGCGGCTCGCTGACGCTGTTCGCGTGGCGCGCCCCGATGCTGCGGCAGGGCGGCTTGTTCGCGCCGATCTCGCGCGAGGGCGCGCTGGTGATGAACAACCTGTTCCTGGTGGCCGCCTGCGCCACCGTGCTGGTCGGCACGCTCTACCCGCTGCTGCTCGAGATGCTGACGGCGGAGAAGATCTCGGTCGGGCCGCCGTTCTTCAACTACACCTTCGTGCCGCTGGCGATCCCGCTGCTGCTGATCGTGCCGTTCGGGCAGACGCTGGCCTGGAAGCGCGGCGACGCGCTCGCCGCCTCGCAGCGCCTGTTCGCCGCGCTGGGCCTCGCCCTGGCGATCGGCCTCGGCACCCTGGCCTGGACCTGGGGCGGCCCGGCGATGGCGCCCGTCGGCGTGGGACTGGGCGCCTACCTCATCGTCGGCTCCGTCCTGGAGATCGTCTCGCGGGCCCGCGGATACGGCAGCAGCCGCACCCGCGCGGTCGGCGTGGTCTGGCGCCGGGCGCTCGGCCTGCCGCGCTCGGCCTGGGGCACGGCCATCGCCCATGCCGGCGTCGGCGTGGTGGTGCTCGGCATCGCGGCGCAGGGCTGGGCCACCGAGGGCCTCGCCACCCTGAAGCCCGGCCAGACGCTGGCCACCGGCCCCTACGTCGCGACGCTCGATCGCGTCGCGCCGCGCCCCGGCCCGAACTACGAGGAGGTCGCGGCCTTCCTCACCATCCGCAACAAGGCCGGCGACGAGATCGGCCGGGTCGACACCGGCAAGCGCTTCTACCCGAGCCGCAAGATGACGGTGACGGAATCGGGCCTGCTCACCCGCGGCGTGAGCCAGGTCTATGCCAGCCTCGGCGAGATCGCGCCCGACGGCAGCATCGGCCTGAGGCTGTACTACAAGCCGCTGGTGCTGCTGATCTGGCTCGGCGCTGTGGTGATGGCCCTCGGTGGCGGCCTGTCGCTGACCGACCGGCGCATGCGCGTCGGGGCGCCCGCCCGCGCCAAGCTCAAGCCGGTTCCCCCGCACGCGGTCCCGGCCGAATGAGCCCCGCGCGCGCCCTCCGCCCCGTCCTGCTCGCCGGCCTCGTGCTCGGGGGGGCGACCGCGGCCCAAGCCGTGCAGCCGGACGAGGTGCTGAAGGACCCCGCCCTCGAGCATCGCGCGCGGGACATCTCGTCGGGCCTGCGCTGCCTGGTTTGCCAGAACCAGTCGATCGACGATTCGGATGCGCCGCTGGCCAAGGATCTGCGGCTGATCGTGCGCGAGCGGCTCAAGGCCGGCGACACCAACCAGGGCGTCGAGGATTACGTGGTGAACCGCTACGGCGAGTTCGTGCTGCTGCGCCCGGTCCTGGCCCTGCACACCGTCCTGCTGTGGCTGACGCCGCTGCTCGCGGTGCTGCTCGGCGGCTTCGGCATCTGGCGCCTGTCGCGCCGGAAGGCGCCGGCGCCGGAGCGCGGCCTGTCCGCCGCCGAGGAGGCCGACGTCGCGGCGCTGCTCCGCCGGGAGTGATCCGCGCGCCGTGGCGTCTCCCGAACGTCCGGCCCATGATGCACGCTGGCGGATTCGAGACGACGCGTCCGAAACGGCACGAGTCTTGGATCCGTCTTTCGCGAGAAGAACCCGCGAAGGGGAACGCGCATGGCCACGGCGACTCTCACCATCTCGAGCCGGAACTACTCGTCGTGGTCGCTTCGCGGCTGGCTGATCTGCAAGATGGCCGGTCTCGACTTCGAGACCGAGGTGCTGCCCGGCGGCGACGAGACCTCCCGCGCCGAGCTCCTCCACCTGTCGCCCTCGTTCCTCGTGCCCCGCCTGCACCACGAGGGCATCGTGGTGTGGGACACGCTGGCGATCGCGCAATACCTCAACGAGACCTTCCCCGAAGCCGGCTTCCTGCCGAAGGACGCCGCCGCGCGGGCGCATTGCCGCTCGATCAGCGGCGAGATGCATGGCGGGTTCATCAACCTGCGCTCGGCCCTGCCGATGAACCTGAAGGCCTTCCACCCGCGCTTCCGGGTGTTCAACGGCGCCAGGGGCGACATCGAGCGCATCGTCACGATCTTCGACGATTGCCTCGCCCGCTACGAGGGCCCGTTCCTGTTCGGCGAGCGCCCGACGCTGGCCGACGCGATGTACGCCCCGGTCTGCACCCGCTTCCGCACCTACGACGTGACCCTGCCGCCGCGCGCCACCGCCTACCGCGACGCGATCCTGCACTGGCCGCTGATGGTCGAGTGGGCGGAGGCCGCCGCCGAGGAGCCGGAGGAGATCGAAGAGCTCGACATGGAGTTCTGAGGACGGGCTTCTTCCTCCCCCGCAGAGGGGGGAGGGGAGGTCGCGCGCGAACCTGCCGACGTGCCTACCCCTTCGGCCAAGCCCGGATGTCGACGAAGCGGCCCGCCACCGCCGCCGCCGCAGCCATGGCCGGGGAGACGAGGTGGGTGCGGCCGCGATGGCCCTGGCGGCCCTCGAAGTTGCGGTTCGAGGTCGAGGCGCAGCGCTCGTTCGGGCTGAGGCGGTCGGCGTTCATGCCGAGGCACATCGAGCAGCCCGGCTCGCGCCAGTCGAAGCCGGCGGCCTTCAGCACCGCGTCGATCCCCTCGGCCTCGGCCTGTGCCTTCACCAGCCCGGAGCCCGGCACCACCATCGCCGAGACGCCGGCGTGGACCTTCTGGCCCGCGACCATCTTGGCGACGATGCGCAGGTCCTCGATCCGGCCGTTGGTGCAGGAGCCGATGAACACCCGGTCGAGGGGGATGTCGGTGATCTTGGTGCCCGGCGTCAGCCCCATGTAGGACAGCGCCTTCTCCTTCGAGGCGCGCTTGTTCTCGTCGAGGATCGTCGCCGGATCGGGCACCGAGCCCAGCACCGAGATCACGTCCTCGGGGCTCGTGCCCCAGCTCACGATCGGCGGCAGGCTCGCGGCGTCGAGCCGGACCTCGCGATCGAAATGCGCGCCCTCGTCGCTGACGAGGCTCTCCCAATAGGCGCGGGCCCGTGCGAAGGCCTCGCCCTTCGGCGCCATCGGCCGGCCCTCGCAATAGGCGTAGGTCGTGGCGTCGGGCGCGACGAGGCCGGCGCGCGCGCCGCCCTCGATCGACATGTTGCAGATCGTCATCCGGCCTTCCATCGACAGCGCGCGGATCGCCTCGCCCGCATATTCGATGACGTGGCCGGTGCCGCCGGCGGTGCCGATCTCGCCGATGATCGCGAGCACGATGTCCTTGGCGCTGACGCCGGCCGGCAGCGCGCCGTCGACGGTGACGCGCATGTTCTTGGCCTTCTTCTGCAGCAGCGTCTGCGTGGCGAGCACGTGCTCGACCTCCGAGGTGCCGATGCCGTGGGCCAGCGCCCCGAACGCGCCATGCGTCGAGGTGTGGCTGTCGCCGCAGACGATGGTCTGGCCGGGCAGGGTGAAGCCCTGCTCGGGGCCGATGATGTGGACGATGCCCTGGCGGCGATCGAGCGCGTCGTAGAACTCGATGCCGAAATCCTGGACGTTCTGCGCCAGCGCCTCGAGCTGGATCCGGCTCTCCGGGTCCTCGATGCCCTTGGAGCGGTCCGAGGTCTGGACGTTGTGGTCGACCACCGCCAGCGTCTTCTCCGGGGCGCGCACCGTGCGGCCGGCCACGCGCAGGCCCTCGAAGGCCTGCGGGCTCGTGACCTCGTGGACGAGGTGCCGGTCGATGTAGAGCAGCGTCGAGCCGTCGGCCTCGACGTCGACGACGTGGTCGTCCCAGATCTTGTCGTAGAGGGTGCGCGGGCTCGTCATGGCTCTGGTCGCTTCGCGGCGTGTCTGTGGCCGGCCTCTAGCCGGCGCGGAGGTCTTTAGTAAGGTTCGAAACGCGATTTCGGAAGTGCTCGCCGGCCGGCCGCCGCAAATGGCTGACCGGCATCGGCTGCAGGGGTGGCGCCCGGCCGCCTCCGGTCACGGCCGCCAGAACGGCTTGTCGGCCTCCGCGCGGACGGCACGGCGGTCGAGGCCGGCGTCGCGAAGCTGGTCGTCCCGCAGGCCGGCGAGTTCGCGGCGCGCCCGGTGGCGCCGAATCCAGGTCCGCACCACGGACGGATCGAGACCGAAGATCCGCCAGCGGTCGGAGGCAGGTGGCGACTGGGGTAGGGACGTGACGGCGGGCATGATCAGCGGTCCGAAGCGGGGAGGGGAAAGCGATCCGGCCGGGATTGCCCGGGCAGGATTGAACCGATACGAACCTCGGTTCAATGTGTTTATTGGCCTCGGATCAATTTGGCGTATGACCGATTATCGGAGCGTCGCCGACGCGGTCGCGGCGGAGATCGCCAGCGGGCAGATCAAGCCGGGCCATCGCCTGCCGCCGCAGCGCGCCTTCGCCTACGAGCGCGGCATCGCGGTCTCGACGGCGAGCCGCGTCTACGCCGAGCTGGCCCGGCGTGGCCTCACCCTCGGCGAGGTCGGGCGCGGCACCTACGTCCGCTCGGACCTGAGCGCTCCGGTCCGGATGCAGCCGGAGCCGGCCCCGGGCGCGGTCGACCTCCAGCGTACCCATTCCAACCTGCCGGAACAGGACGTCGTGCTGACCGAGGGGCTGGCCGCCCTCTCGCGGGCCGGCGCCACGGGCGCGGCCCTGAACCAGTACGGACCGGCGGGCACGCCCCGGGCGCGGGCCGTCGCCGCCCGCTTCCTCGCACGCGGCGATTTCGCCCCCGATCCCGACGGCGTCCTGTTCACCGGGAACGGGCGGCAGGGCTTGGCCGCGGTCCTGGCGGCGCTGGCGCGGCCCGGGGACCGCATCGGCTGCGAGCCGCTGACCTATCCGGTGGTGAAGGGCATCGCCGCCCGCCTCGGGATCGCCCTCGTCCCGCTCGCCCTCGACGCGGAGGGCATCCGGCCCGACGCGATCCTGCAGGCGCATCGTGCCGCCCCCTTGAGCGGCCTCTACCTCCAGCCGACCCTGCAGAACCCCCTGGGCCTCACCATGGGGCCGCATCGCCGGTCCGAGATCGCGGCGGTGCTGGCCCAGACAGGCCTCGTCGCGATCGAGGACGCGGTCTACAGCTTCCTGTCGGATGCGGTGCCGCTGGCGGCCCGGGCGCCGGGCCGGACGATCGTGATCGACAGCCTGTCGAAGCGCGTCATGCCGGGGCTGACGGTCGGCCTGATTGCGTCGCCGCCCGATTGGACCGACCGCCTCTCGGCCTCCGTCCGCCAGGGCGGATGGGCCGCGACCGGGTTTCCGCTCGCCGCCGGAACCTACTGGATGGGCGACGGCTCCGCCGCGCGGCTCGCCGTGGTCAAGCGCGCGGATGCGGTCGCGCGGCAGAACCTGGCCCGCGACTGCCTGGGCGACCTGTCGATCGGCGGCGACCCCTGCGCCTATCATCTCTGGCTCGACCTGCCCGAGACCTGGCGCGCCGAGGCCTACGCGGCGGCGGCCCTGCGGCAGGGCATCGCCATCACGCCGGCCTCGGCCTTCGCCATCGTCCCGGGGCATGCCCCGAACGCCGTGAGGCTCGCGCTCGCCGCGCCGCCGCGCGACGACCTGCGCCGCGCCCTCACGGCGCTGCGCCGCCTGGTCGACGCGCGCGACGACCAGATGATCGACGAGATGGGATAGCCTGGACCCGGAGCCGCGCGGCCCGTACGGCCTTGTCGCCACCGCATGGGGCGCCCATCATCGCGCCGGAACCACGCCCCGACGGCGCCAGGAGCCGACCTTTGAGTTTTCGACCCGAACTCCTGATGCTGAAGCCGATGCTCGCGAGCGTCGCCGAGGCGTTGACGCCCGCCTTCGACCTGCATCGGCTCGACGCCGCGACCGACCGCGACGCGTTCCTCGCCGAGGTCGGCCCGCGCATCCGCGGCCTCGCGGTCAACGCCCAGGCCGTGGTCGACGGGCCGCTGCTGGACCGTCTGCCCAACCTGGAGATCGTCGCCAATTTCGGGGTCGGCTACGACACCATCGATGCGGCCGAGGCCGGGCGGCGCGGCGTCGTCGTCACCAACACGCCGGACGTGCTCACCGACGAGGTCGCGGACCTGGCGATCGGCCTGCTGCTCGCCACGGTGCGGCAGATCCCGCAGGCGGACCGGTATCTGCGCGCCGGGCGCTGGCCGGAGAAGCCGTTCCCGCTCACCGCGTCGCTGCGCGGGCGCCGGGTCGGCATCCTCGGGCTCGGGCGGATCGGGCGGGCGATCGCGAGGCGGCTCGAAGGCTTCGGCGTCGCGGTCGCCTATCACGGGCGGCGCCCGCAAGGCGACGTGCCCTACGCCTATCATCCGACCCTGGTCGGGCTGGCGCAGGCCGTCCACGTGCTGATGGTGGTGGCGCCGGGCGGCGCCGGCACGGACGGCCTGGTCGATGCCGCGGTGCTCGCCGCCCTCGGGCCGGAGGGCATCCTGATCAACGTCGCCCGCGGCAGCGTGGTGGACGAGGCGGCGCTGGTCGCGGCGCTGGAGGCCGGCACGATCCACGCGGCCGGCCTCGACGTCTTCGCCGCCGAGCCGCACGTGCCGGAGCGGCTCGTCGCCCTCGACCGGGTGGTGCTGCTGCCGCATGTCGGATCGGGCACGCACGAGACCCGCGCCGCCATGGGGCAACTCGTCGTCGACAACCTGATCTCGTGGTTCGAGGGCCGCGGGCCGCTCACGCCGGTGGCGGAGACGCCCTGGCCGGCAGCGGGCGCCCGGGCATGAATCCGGCCCGGAACAAAGCCGCCCTGCGGCTGGCCGCCGGGGCCTGGGTCGCGCTGGTCGGCGCGGCCGCCGGGCAGGACGCTCCCGCCCCGTCCGCTCCTCCGGCCGTGCCTGCATCCGAGCCTCCGGCCGCGCCCGCACCCTTCGCGATCACCCTGCCCGAGGGGCGCGGCGGCGTGCCCGGCACCTGGGACCTCTCGCGCGACGGCACCAACCGGCGCTGCGTGATGACGCTGGCCTCCGAATCCGGCGAGGCCGGGCAGAAGGTGTACTTCCCGGCCGGGTGCCGGCGGTCGGTGCCGGTGGTGGGCGCGGTCGCCGGCTGGCTCTTCGCCGACGGCGTCGTCCGCCTCGTCGACCGCAACGTCCGCCCGGTGCTGGCCTTCGCCAAGCGGCCCGACCAGCGCAGCTACGTCGCCACCGCCGAGGCGGGCGAGAGCTACAGCCTGGTGCCCCTCGAGATCGCGGCGATGCGTGCGTCGAGCCCCCTCGACCCGACGGCAATCGCCGCGGCGCCGCCCGACGCCGCGCCCGATCCGGTGCCGGCGCAAGCTCCGCGGTCGGCCCCGGGGCCCGGGGCGCCGGCGGGGATCTACGCGCTCGACCGCCTGCTCAACCGCGACGTCTGCCGCCTCGATCTCGGCGACGGGCCGGGTGCGCCGGTGCGCCTCCTCCCGGGCTGCCGCGACAGCGGGATCGAGGTGTTCGATCCGGCGACGTGGCGCACGAGCGAAGGCCGCATGACCCTGGTGGCCAAGCGCGGGCACGTGGTGAACCTCGTGCCCGCCGGCGACGGAACCTGGCGGCGCGACCCGGAGACCGGCGTCGCCTTCGTGCTCCGCCGGGTCGCGCCCTGAGGCTGGCCGCCGCCGGGCTCGTCCGCTGCTCGCGACGGGCCTTTACTTGGCAGCGTCCGCCTTGCCGGCATCGTCCTTCGGCTTCTCCTTGCCGAGGTAGATGTATTCCGGCGCCGCGCGGAGCTGGTCCTTGTCGGTGTTGATCATCGCCCGCAGCGCCTTGCCGTCGACGCGCTGCAGATGCATCGCGCTCGGGTCGACCGCGACGTACTTGGTGCCGATCCCGAGGAAGCCGCCGACGCCGACGACCCAGGCCTTCACCTTGCCGTCGAAGCCGATCACCACGTCGGCGATCTCGCCGATGGTCTCGTTGGCGCCGTTGATGATGGTCTGGCCGACGAGCTTCGAGCTGACCATGTCGTCGGGCGACTGCGCGACGAAGGTCGGCCGCAGGTTGTCGGTGAAGGTCGCGGGCTGCCCCGGCACCGCCTCGACCGGCTTCATCGGCGCCGCCGACGCGTCGGGCTTCGCCGGATCGGGCTTGACGACGTCGGGCTTGACGGAGTCGGGCTTGGGCGCATCCGGCGAGGCCGTCGCCGGCTTCTCGGGCGGCACGGCCTGGGTGCCCGGCGCGGCCGTGGTCGGGGACGACGTCTGCGCGAGCGCGAGGCTCGGTCCCAGGGCGGTCGTGCCCAGGGTGAGGAGGACCGTTCCGGCAATCAGGCTGCGCATCGCGTCTCGTCTTTCCATCGTCGCCCCGAGCCCGATCCGGCCCGGGGTCTACAGTGAAGCTCCCCCGCAAAAGGCCCGCCGCATCAGAAGGTTCCACCGTGCCCGCGTGGTGCGCCGGCTCCGGAAAACGCGCGGGGCCCGCTCTGGACCTCGCGGCCGCGTGCGCCATCTGGTCGTGGGCCGAGCCCGCGATCGCTCCGGAGGCCGTACCCGCCCATGACCCTGCTCCGCCGCGAAGCCCTCACCCTCCTCGGTGCGGCCATGGGTGCCGCCGCCGGCAGCGCCCACGCCCTCGATGCCGGGACGCGCGCCACCGCCTTCGCCTTCGACGGGCCGGAGGGCGGGGCGATGCCGCTCTCGGCCTATGCCGGGCGGCCGATCCTGGTGGTCAACACCGCCACCGCCTGCGGCTATGCCGGGCAGCTTACCGGGCTGCAGACGCTGTGGACCCGCTTCCAGGAACGCGGGCTGACGGTGATCGGCGTGCCCTCGCCCGATTTCGGCAACCAGGAGCCCCTCGACGGCGCCGCCATCGCCGAGGCCGCCCGCAAGAACCACGGCGTCACCTTCCCGCTCACCGCCAAGACGCGGGTGAAGATGCCGGGCGCCCACCCGTTCTACCAATGGGCGGCGCTGGAGAAGCCCGGCGAGACCCCGCGCTGGAACTTCCACAAGTACCTCGTGGCCCGCGACGGAACGCTGGCCGCCGCCTTCGCGACCCAGGTCGAGCCGACCGACCCGCGGGTGATCAGCGCGATCGCCGCGGCGCTCGACAAGGCTTGAGCGTCACGGCCTGAGGCTCACGCCGCCGGCGCCTTCTCCCGGTCGGCCCCGCGCGACACCTTCAGCAGCGCGTCGAGTTCGCGTCCTGCCGCCTCGATGCGCGCGGCCACGGTCGCGTCGGCGACGACGCCGTCCGCGATCTCGTCGCCGCCGGCATAGACCGAGGTCGGCGCGATGTGCGCGGAGAAGAACCCGAACAGCGGCCGGAGCGAGTGCTCGACCACCAGCGCATGGCGCAGGCCGCCCCCCGTGGCGGCGAGCGCCACCGGCATGCCGACGAGGGCCTCGGCGTCGACGAAATCGAACACGTGCTTGAACAGGCCGGAATAGGCGCCCTTGTAGACCGGCGTCCCGACGATCAGCGCGTCGGCCCCCTCGATCGCCGCGACCAGCGCCTCGGCCGCCGGCGGGAGGCCGTCGCGCGTGAGCGCGCCGAGGCCCGGCCCGGCATCGATCAGGTCGATCACGCTCAGGTCGATGCGGCGATGGCGGCCGAGCTGCGCGCCGATCGCCTCGACGAGCGTGCGGGTGCGCGAGGGCCGGTTGATGCTCGCCGAGAACGCGACGACGCGGGGCAGGGGCACGGATGGAACCTCGGGACTCGCCGGAGCGCCCCGGCCCGTGGAGGCCGGCGGCGCGATCGGTCCGTTGTGACCGGTCCGGCGACGCTTGGGAACCACCGCGGGCCGCGACTCCGGCACCGTGTCAGGGCCTGTCCGTCCGCTCCCTGGGGGCCCCGACGGAAGACCCGAGGTCATGGCGTCGGTCCTTCGAGCGCGGGGGACGATCCGGCAGAGCGCCGGATCGGAGGCTGAGGACGGCGCCCACGAGACCGGGACCGGTCGGCCCGTGCTTCGGGCCGAAGCCGCGCAGCCGCCGGAACCGGACCGCGCAGGCGGGCGAGCCGGTGCGGCGGGCGACGACCGCCTCGAATGCGGTCGACATCCGATAAGGATCGCGACGTCGACCAGCGCCGGCCGCCACAGCCGCGGCGCCACCGCCCACGCGATGCCGAGCGTGCCCGCTCGGGCGGAGAACGGCTCCGGTCCGCCCGCCGCACGCTCCTTGGCCCGTGCCATCGGGGCGGTTCGTAGCGGGACGCCGAAGGCGACGTGCTTCGCGATCATCGTCACCGCGAGCGCCGCCGTCGTCGAGACCGGAAACAGCGGCATCGTTCCCCCGAGCGTCGCCCCAGGCCGGAAGCGTTGCACGCGCCGGTTGGCATCTCCTGAACCGGCGCGGGCGCGCGGGCGGCGTCCCGTTCCGCAAATGCGAAAGCTTGACAGGCGGGGCGAAGTCCTCGCGATGGTGCCTCCCCGAAGCGTCGGAGACCGGTCCGCCCATGAACTCGCTCGTCCCGCGCCTGAACGGCTACGCGCCCTACGCCCTGTCGCTGCTGCGCGCGGTGACCGGCCTCGTGTTCCTGCAGCACGGCACGCAGAAGTTGCTCGGGCTTCCGCCGCGGACGATGCCGGCGCCCGAGCTGCTCTCGCTCGCCGGTGCCGCGGGCCTGCTCGAGCTGGTCGGCGGCACGCTGATCGTCCTCGGGCTGTTCACCCGGCCGGTCGCGTTCCTGCTGTCGGGCCAGATGGCGGTGGGCTACTTCCTCGTCCACGCGCCGAAATCGCCGTTTCCGGCGGTGAACGGGGGCGATGCCGCGATCCTGTTCTGCTTCGTGTTCCTCTACCTCGTCTTCGCGGGCGCCGGCCCCTTGAGCGTGGACGCCGCCCGCGCCGGCCGCCGCTACTGAGCGAGGCCGTCGACCGGGTCGGCATCGATCCGCACCCGCAGGATCGCGTAGGGCGGCTCCTGCAGGTCGCGGCCGTGGTTGTACTCGGGCCGGCGGTTCACCTGGGCGGCCGAGATGTAGAGCCAGCGGTCGGCGGTGATCCAGAACGTGTCCGCCCAGATCAGCCGCGGATCGGAGGCGATCACGGTGATCGTCCCGTCGGGGTCGCGCCGCCCGACGGCGTTCTGCTCCTGCAGGCTGAGATAGACCCGGTCCTTGGAATCGGTGGTGAGGCCGCCGGTCATCCCCTTCTCGCCGAGGTCCTTCACGGTCGCGGCCACCTCGGCATCCGAAACCTTCGGGTCGAGCAGGCCTGCCGTCTCGACCGAATACAGCCGGCGCGCCATCAGCGGCGCGTAGTACAGGCGGCTGCCGTCGGGGCTGAGCGCGATGCCGTTGGCGCCGCCCTTCGGGTGCTGCGGCGGGCCGTCGCCCTTGGTCTGCATCACCGGGCGCTCCTCGACGAACTTCACCACCCCCTTCTGCGACTTGGTGCTGGCATGCTCGGCCAGCCGCCGCGCCACCTGGCCGGTGGCGAGGTCGACGGCGAGGATCGCCCCGTCCTCCCCCTGGCCCTGGTCGGTGATGTAGGCGCGCTGGCGCCCAGGCCTGATCTCGACGCGCAGGTCGTTCAGCGACGAGGTCGGCACGATGCCGGCCTCGAGCGGGATCATGCGGACGATGCGGTTCGTCGCCAGGTCCATCTGGACGAGCTTCGCCCCGCCCGGCACCGGCGCGCCCTTGCCCTCGGGCAGGCCGGAATCGAGCAGCCACAGGCTGTCGTCGGGGGCGAAGACGCCGTTCGGAACGTGGAAGAACGTCGCCTGCGGCCGGCCCGCGTCGGGGGTGTTGGTGGCCTGGTCGGGATAGGGCTTCACCGAGCCGTCGGGCAGCACCTCGCCGACGGTGACCGTCTCCTTGCCGGTGAAGCGGGGCATCATCACGAAGACGCGGCCCCCGTGCGAGATCGCCAGGCCCGTCGGCGTCGAGGGCGCGTGCGCGGCCAGCGCCAGCTCCATCCGCGGCGCGGTCCGGCTCGCGACCGCGGTGCCGCCCGGCGCGGGCGAGCCCGTCTCGGCCGCGGCCGCGGGCAGGGCGAGGGCGGCGAGGCCGCCGGCGAGGAGGTGGCGTCGGACGAGGGGCATGGAGCTTACCGTTTCAGCCGCGAGGCGCGACGCGCAGGTCGATGGCGAGGATGGCGTGGCCGGCGGCGACGAACAGCCGCCGCCCGTCCGATCCGCCGAAGGCGAGGTTCGCGGCCGGCGTCGGCGTGGCGATGCGGCCGAGCGGCGTGCCGTCGGGAGCGAAGATGCGGATGCCGTCGCCGCAGGCGGCGTAGACCCGCCCGGCGCCGTCAACCTTCAGGCCGTCGGGCACGCCGGCCTCGATCGGCGCGAAGGTCCGCGGCGGCCCGAGCCGGCCGTCCGCGCCGACGGAGAACGCCATCACGGCCCGGCCGGCCTCGGGGTTAAGCGACGCGCCGGATTCGCTGACGTAGAGGGTGCGCCCGTCGGGTGCGAAGGCGAGGCCGTTCGGCTGGTCGAGAGCGTCGGTCATCGCCTCGACCTTGGCCGCCGGCGTGCCCGGCGCGGTGATCCGGTAGACGCGGCGCGCGCCCTGCTCGGGCTCGGCCAGGATGCCCTCCTCGGGCTGGGTGATGCCGAAGACCGGGTCGGTGAACCACACCGCCCCGTCGGCGGCGACCACCGCGTCGTTGGGGGAATTCAGCGTCCTCCCGGCGAACGCGTCCGCCAGCACGATCTTCGTCCCGTCCGGCTCGCGCCGCACCACCCGCCGGGTGCGGTGCTCGCAGGTAATCAGGCGCCCCTGCCCGTCGAGCGTGTTGCCGTTGCCGTTCTCGGAGGGGTCGAACAGGGTTTTCACCGACCGGTCGTCGGCGAGCACGCGGATGCGGTTGGCCTTGGTGTCGCTGAACACCAGCCCGCCGAGCCCGGGTGCCCAGCACGGCCCCTCGCACCAGCGCCCGTCGTCGAACAGCGTCCGGATCGGGGCGGCGGGATCGATCAGGGCGTCGAGCCGCGGATCGTCGACCCGCACCACCGCGCCCACTGCCCGCACCGTCGAGGCCGCGAGCAGGCCGAGGCCGGCCGCGAGGACGACGCGTCTGTGAAGGTTCGGCATGGCATTCCAAGGACCCGAGCCCATCACCCGGGACCGGGTGAACGCCCAAGGCCCGCAAGCGATCCCGGATCCGATCCACGCCCGCATCCGGGAACGACGCGTGCCGCGCGGACCCTCTGAATGCGTGGGGATCCTCGGGCTGGCGGTCGTGCGCATTCGGCATGGCCGACGGGCGAGAACCGCTGGCCTATCCGACTATCCTCCCATAAGCACCTCCCTGCGGACAAGTGGCGGAATGAATTCCTGTAGCGAATCGGTCCCACCCCGCTCGCCTCCGCGAAGGTCGCGGACGGCCGCGGAGCACGACCGGGCCGCGCATGGATCGAGATCGAACGGGCGGGACGCACATGGCCCTCGAAGGATCCCACCCGCATCCGCCGATCGGGAGCGGCCTTCTTCGGCCCCGGGTCGTGGCCGTCGCGGTGCAGAAGGGCGGCACCGGCAAGACGACGCTCGCAGCCTCGTTGGCCGTCGCCGCGGCGGAGGCGGGCGAGCGCGTGATCGCCCTCGACCTCGATCCGCAGGGCTCTCTCGCGTCCTGGGGGGCGATGCGCGCGACGGGCTCGGTCGCGGTCGACCGCATCCAGCCCTGGGAGATCGGGCAGCTCGACGACGTCCTCGTTCAAGCCGCCGACGACGGCGCGACGCTCGCCGTCGTCGATACCGCGGGCGCCATGGCCGGGGTCGCCCACGCCTTGCGGATCGCCGACTTGGTCTTGATGCCGGTGCGTCCCTCCCGCCTCGATCTCATCGCGGCCGGGCCTACGCTGCAGGCCCTGGTCGGCCTGGGGATGCGGCGGAAGCTGGCCTTCGTGCTGAACCAATGCCCGCCCCCGCCATCGCCGCGGACGGAGGCCTATGCCGTGCAGATGCGGACGCTCGGCGTGCTCGCCGAGCCGAGCATCATCCAGCGGGTCGACCACCAGGATGCCCTGGCCATGGGCCTCGGCGTCACCGAGTGCGCCCCGGGGGGCCAGGCCGCCGCCGAGATCCGCGCGCTCTGGGCGGGATCGACGCGAAGATGGGGCATCCGGTGCCGGCAGCCTGACCCCGTGCCCCGCCGTGCGCGGCGTTCAGCCCCGTCCGAGCGCCGACAGGATGCGCGCCCACGAGCGCGTGCCCTTGTGGAAGCTGCGCAGGTCGTACTTCTCGTTCGGCGAGTGGATGCGGTCGTCGTCGAGGCCGAAGCCGATGAGCAGGGCGTTGCGGTCGAGCAGGCGCTTGAAGTCGCCGACGATCGGGATCGAGCCGCCGGCGCCCACCGTCACCGCGGGCACGCCCCACTCGTCGGCGAGCGCGGCGCGGGCGGTCTCGAGCTCCGGCATGTCGAAGGGCAGGCTGATCGCGCGCGAGCCCTTGTAGCAGATCACGTTCACCGAGCAGTCGGCCGGGATGCGCTGGCGCACGAAGGCCTCGAAGGTCTCGGCGAGCCTCTGCGGGTCCTGGTCGTCCACGAGGCGGAACGAGACCTTGGCGCTCGCCTTGCCGGCGATCACCGTCTTGGTGCCCTCGCCGGTGTAGCCGCCGATGATGCCGTTGACGTCGCAGGCCGGCCGGGACTGCACCAGCTCGATCAGCAGCCGGCCGCGCTCGCCGGCCGGCTCCGACAGGCCGATCGGGCCGAGGAACTTCTCGGGGGTGAAGTCGAGGCCGCGCCACTGCTCCAGCACCTCGGGCGGGCGCTCGTGCACCCCGTCGTAGAAGCCCGGCAGGGTCACCCGGCCGTCGGAATCGTGCAGGTCGGCGAGGATGCGCGACAGCACGTGGATCGGGTTGCGCGCCGCGCCCCCGAAGAAGCCCGAATGCAGGTCGCGGTCGGCGCAGGTCACCTCGACCTCGAAGTACGCGAGCCCGCGCAGGGACGAGGTGATCGCCGGCGTCGTCGGGTTCCACATGGAGGTGTCGCACACCAGCACGACGTCGGCACCGAGCCGGTCCTTGTTCTGCGCCACCCATTCGGGCAGCCCCTGCGAGCCGTTCTCCTCGGCGCCCTCGATCAGGATCGTGACCGCGCAGGGCAGCTCGGCGTTCATCGCCAGATGCGCCCGGCAGGCCTCGACGAAGGTCATCACCTGGCCCTTGTCGTCGGAGGCGCCGCGGGCGACGATGGTCTTGTTGCCCTTGGCGTCGGTGGCGATCCGCGGCTCGAACGGCGGCGTCTCCCACAAGGCCAGCGGATCGACCGGCTGCACGTCGTAGTGCCCGTAGAACAGCACGTGCGGCGCCCCCGGCTTCGGCTTGTGCGCCAGCACGACCGGATGGAGCGAGGTCTCCTCCACCGAGGTCTCGAACCCGAGCGCCGCCAGGTCCGCGGCGAGCCAGGCCGCCGCCTCGCGGCACGGGCCGGCATAGGCCGGATCGGTGGAGATCGACGGGATCCGCAGGAAGGCGAACAGGCGCTCCAGGGCGTTGTCGAGATCCTTGTCGATGTCGTTGAGGACGGAATCGAGGGCGGCCATCGGGGCTCCTGGGACGGTTCGGCTGTCCGGCCCAGGGTTAGCCGAGGCGTGCGCAAACGGAAACCGTTTCGCCCGCAGCGCGATCGCCCGCCCCGGGGAACAGCTGCAGATTGGAACCGTTATCGGGAGGAACGGCGGCCGTCGCGCAGCCTGGCCGGACGCAAGTCCTGCGACACGTCCCGCGACCCGTCGCGAGACCGGGCGGTGCCCGACGTCGGTCGCCCTCCCCCGCGCGGTTCGTGCGGAAACCCCTTTTTCTTGGAACGCCCCATGCTCATCGAAAGCGGCTCGCCCGTCGCGGCGGACAACCGGATCGGCATCCGCCTCACCATCAACGGCCAGCCGCGCGAGCTTCAGGTCGCGCCCTGGACCACCCTGCTCGACCTGCTGCGCGAGCACCTCGACCTCACTGGCACCAAGAAGGGCTGCGACCACGGCCAGTGCGGCGCCTGCACGGTGCTGGTCGACGGCACGCGGGTGAATTCCTGCCTGGCGCTGGCGGTGATGAAGGACGGGGCCGAGATCACCACCGTCGAGGGCCTCGCCGGCATCGCCAACGCGGGCGCCGGCTCGAACGGGCTCCACCCGATCCAGGAGGCCTTCATCGAGCACGACGCGTTCCAGTGCGGCTACTGCACGCCCGGCCAGCTCTGCTCCTCGGTCGGCCTGATGAACGAGGGCCACGCCCACTCGCGCGACGAGATCCGCGAGGCGATGAGCGGCAACATCTGCCGCTGCGGCGCCTACACCAACATCGTCGATGCGATCGAGGACGTGATGCAGGGGGAAGCCCGATGAACCGCTTCGACTACGTCCGCGCCGACACCGTGGCCGAGGCGGTCCAGGCCTTCGCCGCCGCACCCGGGGCCCGCTTCATCGCGGGCGGCACCAACCTGATCGACCTGATGAAGTACGACGTCGAGCGGCCCGGCCGCCTCGTCGACATCACCCGCCTGCCGCTCGGCGAGATCGTCGAGCACGACGGCGGCCTGCGCCTCGGCGCGCTGGCGACGAACGCCACCGTCGCCTACGACGCGCGCGTCCGCGCCCGCTACCCGCTGCTGTCGAACGCGATCCTGGCCGGCGCCTCGGCGCAGCTGCGCAACGCCGCCTCGACCGGCGGCAACCTGCTCCAGCGCACCCGCTGCTATTATTTCTACGACACGTCCACGCCGTGCAACAAGCGCCAGCCCGGTTCCGGCTGCCAGGCGATCGGCGGCGTCACCCGCATCCACGCGATCTTCGGCACCAGCCCGAGCTGCATCGCGACGCACCCTTCCGACATGTGCGTGGCGCTGGCCGCGCTGGAGGCGGTGGTGCAGGTGAGCGGGCCGGACGGCGACCGGGCGATTCCCTTCTCCGAGTTCCACCGCCTGCCGGGCGACGCCCCGGAGCAGGACACCACGCTGAAGCCCGGCGAGATCGTCGTGGCGGTCGACCTGCCCGAGCGCGATTTCGGCCAGCACGTCACCTACCTGAAGCTGCGCGACCGGCTCTCCTACGCCTTCGCGCTGGTCTCGGTCGCCGCCGCCCTCGAGCTCGACGGCGACACGGTTCGGACCGCCCGCCTCGCGCTCGGCGGCGTCGCCCACAAGCCCTGGCGCAACCGCGAGGCCGAGGCGCTGCTGCAGGGCAAGCCCGCCACCCGCGAGAGCTTCCAGGCGGCGGCCGACCTGATCGTGGCCGAGGCCCAGCCGCAGGCGGGCAACGCCTTCAAGGTCGAGCTGGCGCGGCGCGCCATCGTGCGCGGCCTGGAGCAGGCCGCCGCCGGCACGCCGCAATCGATCACCGACAAGCGCATCCAGTGAGCCCCCGATGACCCAGACCTTCTCCTCCACCGGCCGGGACACGTTCGTCGGCAGCGCCCGCAGCCGCGTCGACGGCCCCGCCAAGGTGACGGGCCTCGCCAAGTACGCGGGCGAGTTCGCCGCCCCCGACCTGCTGCACGGCTACGTGGTGTCGAGCGGCATCGCCAAGGGCCGGATCAGGGCCATCGACACCGGCAAGGCCGAAGCCGTGCCCGGCGTCGTCAAGGTGCTGACCCACGAGAACCGCACCCGCACCGCCTGGCTCGACTACAATTACCAGGATCAGGTCGCGCCCCCCGGCTCGCCCTTCCGCGCCCTGTACGACGACAAGATCCACTACAGCGGCCAGCCGATCGCCCTGGTGCTGGCCGAGGATTTCGAGACGGCCCGCCACGCCGCGGCGCTGGTGGCGGTCGACTACGAGGTCGAGGAGCCGCTGACGGATCTCGAAGCTGCCAACGCCTTCGCCTACGAGCCGCCGATGCGGCGCAACGGCATCAAGCCGCCGCCCAAGCCCTGGGGCGACGCGGATGCGGCGTTCGACGCCTCGGCGATCCAGCTCAAGCAGGAGTATCGCCTCGCCACCGAGCATCACAACCCGATGGAGCCCCACGCCTCGACGGTGATCTTCGAGGGCGACGGCAAGTACACGGTCTACGACAAGGTCCAGGGCGTCTCGAACAGCCATGCCTACCTCGCGAAGGTGTTCGGCATCGCCAAGGACGACCTGCGGGTGCTCAACCCCTATCTCGGCGGCGGCTTCGGCTCGGGCCTGCGCCCGCAATACCAGCTCTTCCTGGCGATGCTGGCCGCGCGCGACCTCGAGCGCTCGGTGCGCGTGGTGCTGACCCGCGACCAGATGTGGAGCATCACCTACCGGCCGGAGGCGCTGCAGACCATCAGCCTCGGGGCCGAGCGGGACGGCACGCTCCTGGCGCTGCGCCACGACGCGGTCGGCGCGACCTCGACCTTCGAGGACTACCAGGAGGTGGTCGTGAACTGGTCGGGCGTGATGTACCGCTGCGACAACGTCCTCTTGACCTACAAGATCGCCAAGCTCGACACCTACACACCCGGCGACATGCGCGCGCCGGGTGCCGTCACCGGCGTCTTCGCAATCGAGACCGCGATGGACGAGCTTGCCTACGCGAGCGGCCTCGACCCGATCCAGCTCCGCCTGAAGAACTTCACCGAGGCCGACGCCACCGCCGAGAACAAGCCCTTCGGCTCGAAGGCGCTGAAGAGCTGCTTCTCGGAGGGCGCCGCGCGCTTCGGCTGGGACCGGCGCAACCCGGAGCCGCGCTCGATGCGCGAGGGCCGCGAGCTCGTCGGCTGGGGCATGGCCTCGGGCGTCTGGGAATCGATGATGATGCAGACGAGCGCCCGCGCCATCCTCACCCCGGACGGCAAGCTCGAGGTCGGCAACTCGACCGGCGACATCGGCACCGGCACCTACACGATCCTCACCCAGATCGCCGCCGACACCCTCGGCCTGACGATGGAGGACGTGACGACGAAGCTCGGCGACACCGCGCTGCCCGAGGCGCCGGTGGCGGGCGGCTCCTGGACCGCGGCCTCGTCCGGCACCGCCGTGATGAAGGCCTGCCGCGACGTCGGCGAGCAGGTGTTCAGGCTCGCCCGGCAGATGGAGGATTCGCCGCTGGCCAACGTCGACTTCGAGCGCGTCGCCTTCGCCGACGGGCGCATCGCGGTGGCGGGCGACCCCGCGCGCAGCGTCGCCCTGGTCGACGTGCTGCGGGCGGCCGGCGTCGACAAGGTCGAGGCCACGGCCAACGCCGCCCCCGACAAGGACTTCAACGCCAAGTACGAGGCCTACACCCACTCGGCGATCTTCGTGGAGGTGAAGGTGGACGAGGAGCTGGGCCAGGTCCGCGTCACCCGCGTCGTCTCGGCGATCGCGGCCGGAAAGGTGCTGAATCCCAAGACCGCGCGCAGCCAGATCCTCGGCGGCGTGGTGATGGGCATCGGCTCGGCGCTGGAGGAGGAGTCGATGATGGACGACCGCATCGGCCGCTTCATGAACCACAATCTCGGCGAGTATCACGTGCCGGTGAACGCCGACATCCACGACATCGACGTGATCTTCGTCGACGAGGAGGACAAGGCGAACCCGCTCGGCGTGAAGGGGCTCGGCGAGATCGGCATCGTCGGCACCGCGGCGGCGGTGGCCAACGCCGTGTTCCACGCCACCGGCAAGCGCATCCGCAACCTGCCGATCACGGTCGACAAGATCCTGGGCTAACGGACCCGGCCCGAGCGACGTCCGCTCGGCGACGGTACGGTCGAGACGGCCTCGGCCGCGGCACCCGCCGCGGCCGAGGCCGTTCGCCTGCGAGGAGATCGCGACGGGCCCCGGGCGCCCGTCCGAAGCCGGCGGCCCGGATGCGGGCCGTCGCCGCGGTCCCGAATGTGCTACGGCGCCCGCTCCGAATCCTCGGGCCGTGCGGTCGTCATGAACCTCCTCCTCGTCTTCGTCGGTGCCGGGGTCGGCGGCGTGGCGCGCTACGGCGTCAGCACCGCGTCCCTGCGGCTCGGATCGGGCTTTCCCTACGGCACCATGGCGATCAACATCGTCGGCTCGGTGCTGATGGGCCTGTTCACCGGCTGGTTCGCCCTGCGGGGCGGCGGGCAGCCGCTGCGGCTGTTCATCGCCACCGGCGTGCTCGGCGGCTTCACCACCTTCTCGTCCTATTCGCTGGAGGCCGTGATGCTGCTGGAGCGCGGCCAGGCCGGCGCGGCGGCGATCTACATCGTCGGCTCGGTCGTGCTCGGCCTCGCCGGCCTGTTCGCCGGGCTGCTGCTGATGCGCGCGATCCTGTGACGGGCCCGGCGGGATGATGGCCTTGATGCAGTCCTGGCGCTTCTGGGCGCTGCTCTCGGCGGCCTTCGCCGCGCTCACCGCGATCCTGGCCAAGGTCGGCGTCGCCGGCGTGCCGTCGGACGTCGCCACCCTCGTCCGCACGGTGGTGATCCTCGGCCTCACGGCGGCGATCGTGGCCGTCACCGGCCAGGCGGCCGACCTCGCGCGGATCCCGGGGCGGAGCGCGGTCTTCCTCGTCCTGTCGGGACTCGCCACCGGCGCCTCGTGGCTCTGCTACTTCCGCGCCCTGTCCCTGGGCGATGCCGCCCGCGTCGCCCCGATCGACAAGCTCAGCGTCGTGCTGGTGGCGATCTTCGGCGTGGTCCTGCTCGGCGAGACGCTGAGCCCGACCAACTGGCTCGGCGTGGCGCTGATCGCCGCCGGCGCCGTCCTGGTCGCGATCGGTGCATGACGGCCGCGGCGTACCATGGAATCGTTTCAACTATAAACTTCGATATCGCCCGACGAAGATTGAAATTACAACGTTTCCAATATTGTCGACGTCGCTTGATTGTCGATTTCCATCCCTGCTAGACCACTCTTCGGCGATGTACTTCTGCCTTGCTCTCAAGGTGGCGTGCTCGCCGAGCGCTGGAGGCCGGAATGGGACGGGTGATGGACCTGATCGATGCCTGCGTGACGGTGGCGTGGTGGGACGGCTCGTGCCTCGGCCTGCGCCTGCACCGCCTGCCGGACCTGATCGACCACGTCGCGGCGGGCCCGCAGCCGAAGCGGGGGCGCCGCCTCGGAGGCCGCCGATGATCGCCGAATCGAATCGGTGCCGCTGCGACGAGTCCCGCGGGCAGGCGGCGGTCGAGCAGGCGCTGACGCGGGCGTTCTGGCACGCCCTCGATGGTCAGGGCCTGTCGGTGATGGCCGCCCTCGAAGCCGCGTCGCGCACCATCGGCGTGCTCTACGGCCAGATCGCCGCGGCGCACGGCGCCGGCACGACCTGCACCTGCGGCTGGGTGCCCGACCCGGACACCGACCTGATCGTGCTGGAAGCGCATCTCGCCGCCGCCCTGCTTCAGCCGCGTGCGCCGGACCTCGCCCGGATGGAGGCCGCCGGCAGCGCCTGACGGCCCGACCCGCCCCGGCGCACGGCGCCCGCTGGCCTTCCCCCGGACAAGCCGGGCGGGCGGACGTTACGGTTCGCTTAACCCACCCGCGCGATCATCGCCCCCTGATGCGAGGTCGGAGCTCGGGCGATGGACGCATTCTACCACGGCCTCGAAACGTCGCTGCTGGCCTTCGGCTTCGCCCTGAGCGTCGCCGCCTTCGCGCTGCTCGCGAGCCCTCCCGCGCCAGCCGGCTCGATCACGCTGCCGATGCTCACGGTCGACGTCCCGCAGAACGCCCGCTGATCCGGCTGCGTCGCGGCTCCTGCGTGACACGACGAAGACGGGGGACAGACGTGGTCATGCGTCCGGGACGGCATGGACATGCCGGATTCAAGGGAGACCATCGCGCAGCCTTGCGCTATCAGCCGGGACAGCCCTGATCGGCCTGCGACTACGCGGCGGTGTTACCGACGGCCCTGAGCGGATACCTTCCGGTCGCGGTCCCGGCGCACGACTCGCGTCGATCGCCGCACCGCGTCACCGTCGTCATCGAGCAAGCCGGCTGTCCGACATGATCCCTGAGCCCGCCCTGGCAAACTCCTCGCCCCTCGAGCGCGACGCGCACCTCGTCTCGACCGACCACAAGGTCGCGCCGGGAGAGATCGCGGCCGGCGTGGTGATCGGCCGGGCCTCGGAATATTTCGACTTCTTCGTCTACGGCATCGCCTCGGTGCTGGTGTTCCCGAAGGTGTTCTTCTCGTTCGAGCCGGATGCGCTCACGGCCACGCTGTACTCCTTCGCGGTGTTCTCCCTCGCCTTCATCGCCCGGCCGATCGGCTCGGTGATCTTCATGGCCGTCGACCGGCGGCACGGCCGCGGCGTCAAGCTGACGATCGCGCTGTTCATGCTCGGCGGGGCCACCGCGGCGGTGAGCTTCCTGCCGAGCTACGCCAGCATCGGCCACGCCTCGATCTGGCTGCTGGCCGGCCTGCGCATCCTCCAGGGCCTCGCGCTCGGCGGCGCCTGGGACGGGCTCGCCTCGCTCCTGGCGCTGAACGCCCCGCGCGAGCGCCGCGGCTGGTTCGCGATGATCCCCCAGCTCGGCGCACCCCTCGGCTTCATCGTCGCCAGCGCCCTGTTCTCGTTCTTCCTCGTCAACCTCGATTCGGCCGACTTCCTCGATTGGGGCTGGCGCTTTCCGTTCTACTGCGCCTTCACCATCAACGTCGTGGCGCTGTTCGCCCGCCTGCGGCTGGTGGCGACCGACGAGTTCGTCCGCCTGATGGAGAAGGGCCGGCTCGAGCCGGTGCCGGTGATCGAGGTGGTGCGCCACCATGCGGTGGACGTGTGGATCGGTGCCTTCGTGCCGCTGGCCGCCTTCGCGCTGTTCCACCTCGTGACGATCTTCCCGATCAGCTGGCTGACCCTGTTCACCGATCGCTCGCCCGGCGAGTTCCTGATCGTGCAGTGCTCGGGCGCCATCGTCTGCGCCGGCGCGGTCGCGGCCTCCGGGCTGATCGCCGACCAGATCGGCCGCCGCAACGCGCTGCTGCTCAGCTCCGGCCTGATCGCCGTCTTCGCCCTCGGCAGCATCATCGCGCCCCTGGTGTTCGGTGACAGCGCGATCGGCCAGACCATGTACGTCACCATCGGCTTCATGCTGATGGGCCTCGCCTACGGCCAGACCGCCGGCGCGGTGACGGCGCGGCTCGGCGCGCGCTACCGCTACACCGGCGCGGCGCTGACCTCGGATCTGGCGTGGCTGTTCGGCGCAGGCTTCGCCCCGCTGGTCGTCCTCTGGCTCTCGTCCCGCTACGGGCTGTGGATGGTCGGCCTCTACCTGCTCTCGGGTGCGGCGGCATCGCTCCTTGCCCTCACCCTCGACCGTTCCGAGATGCGTCAGATGTAGTCGGGAGGCCCGCGTAGTCCCTCACCCGTTCCGATACATGTTCGCGCCGAACGGCCCCAGGGCCCGCCGGCCAGGCAAACCGAGTTGATCGCCGTGGCACGCTCCGCCTCACCTTCCCGTCCCCCGGCCCGCACGGCCGCCCGGCTCCTGCGGGGCCTCTGCGCCGTGTCGCTCTCCGGGCTGCTCGCCGGCTGCAACCTCGTGGTGATGCAGCCCTCGGGCGACGTCGCCCTGCAGCAGCGGAACCTCGTCCTCGCCTCGGTCGGGTTGATGCTGCTGATCGTGCTCCCGGTGATCGCGCTGACGCTGATCTTCGCCTGGCGCTACCGGGCGACCAACGAGTCGGCCCCCTACGATCCAGACTGGCACCACTCGACCCAGCTCGAGGTGGTGATCTGGACGGCGCCGCTGCTGATCATCATCGCGCTCGGCGCGCTCACCTGGATCAGCACCCACACCCTCGACCCGTTCCGGGCGCTCCGGCGGATCGACTCCGCCCGCCCCGTGGCGGCCGGCGTGAAGCCGCTCGCCGTCGAGGTCGTCGCCCTCGATTGGAAGTGGCTGTTCTTCTACCCGGAATACGGGATCGCCACCGTCAACGAGCTCGCCGCCCCCGTCGACCGGCCGATCGACTTCAAGATCACCGCCTCCTCGGTGATGAACGCCTTCTACGTCCCCGCGCTGGCTGGGATGATCTACGCGATGCCCGGCATGCAGACGCAGCTCCACGCGGTGATCAACAAGCCGGGCGAGTATGCCGGCCTGTCCTCGCACTACAGCGGCACCGGCTTCTCGCGGATGACGTTCAAGTTCCACGGCCTCGACGATGCCGGGTTCGACGCCTGGGTCGCCAAGGCGAAGGCGCAGGGCTCCGACCTCACCCGCGAGGACTATCTCAAGCTCGAGAAGCCGAGCGAGGCCGAGCCGGTGAAGTACTACAAGTCCGTCGCCGACGGGCTGTTCGACACCATCGTCAACATGTGCGCCGTGCCGGGCAAGATGTGCATGAGCGAGATGATGACCATCGACGCCAAGGGCGGCGCCGGCAAGGACTCCACCGAGAACCGTGAGCGCCTCCGCTACGACAACCGCCACATCGAGCAGGGCGACGAGGCGCCGGGTGCCACAGCACCCGCGTCCGGCCGCACCCCGCACGGCCAGGAGCAGCCGCAGGGCATGAAGCCCGACGGCAACAACCCGCACGTCCACGAAAACGGAACGAAACCCGAGAACCAGATGCCGGCGCCGGAGCGGGACTCGGTCGCCCCGTCGCAGCTCAACAACAAGTAGGACCGGCGCCCCGCCGCCGAACCACCCTCAACGGATCGAACCCATGTTCTCCAATCCGGATCTCCAGAAGCTCGTCTTCGGACGGCTCTCGCTGGAAGACATCCCCTACCACGAGCCGATCCTTCAGGTGACCTTCGCCATGGTGGCGCTGGGTGGCCTCGTCGTGCTCGGCGCGATCACCTACTACCGCTTCTGGGGCCCGCTCTGGCGGGACTGGCTGACCTCGGTCGACCACAAGAAGATCGGCGTGATGTACATCGTGCTGGCCTTCGTCATGCTGCTGCGCGGCTTCGCCGACGCGCTGATGATGCGCGCGCAGCAGGCGGTCGCGTTCGGCGCCAACGAGGGCTACCTGCCGCCGCACCACTACGACCAGATCTTCACGGCGCACGGCGTGATCATGATCTTCTTCGTGGCGATGCCGTTCGTCACCGGCCTGATGAACTACGTCGTGCCGCTGCAGATCGGCGCCCGCGACGTGGCCTTCCCATTCCTCAACAACTTCAGCTTATGGATGACGGTCTCGGGCGCCATGACGATCATGGCCTCGCTGTTCGTCGGCGAGTTCGCCCGCACCGGCTGGCTCGCCTATCCGCCGCTCTCGGGCGCGGACATGAGCCCGGGCGTCGGCGTCGACTACTACATCTGGGCGCTGCAGATCGCCGGCATCGGCACGCTGCTCTCGGGCATCAACCTGATCGCGACCATCGTGAAGATGCGCGCGCCGGGCATGACCATGATGAAGCTGCCGATCTTCGTCTGGACCTCGCTCTGCACCAACGTGCTGATCACGGCGGCCTTCCCGATCCTCACCGCCGTCCTCGCCCTGCTGTCGATGGACCGCTACGTCGGCACGCACTTCTTCACGAACGACCTCGGCGGCAACCCGATGATGTACTTCAACCTCATCTGGATCTGGGGCCACCCGGAGGTCTACATCCTCATCCTGCCGGCGTTCGGCATCTTCTCGGAGGTGACCTCGACCTTCTCCGGCAAGCGCCTGTTCGGCTACGCCTCGATGGTCTACGCGACCGTGGTCATCACCATCCTCTCGTACCTCGTCTGGCTGCACCACTTCTTCACGATGGGCTCCGGCGCCGACGTGAACTCGTTCTTCGGCATCACGACGATGATCATCTCGATCCCGACGGGCGCGAAGATCTTCAACTGGCTGTTCACGATGTATCGCGGCCGGATCCGGTTCGAGCTGCCGATGATGTGGACCGTGAGCTTCATGGTCACCTTCACCATCGGCGGCATGACCGGCGTGCTGCTCGCCGTGCCCCCGGCCGACTTCGTGCTGCACAACTCGCTGTTCCTGATCGCGCACTTCCACAACGTCATCATCGGCGGCGTGCTGTTCGGGAGCTTCGCCGGCGTGACCTACTGGTTCCCGAAGGCCTTTGGGTTCAAGCTCGACCCGTTCTGGGGGAAGATGTCGTTCTGGTTCTGGACGGTGGGGTTCTACTTCGCCTTCATGCCGCTCTACGTCCTCGGCCTGATGGGCGTGACGCGCCGCGCCAACCACTTCGACGATCCGTCGCTGCAGATCTGGTTCGTGATCGCCGCCTTCGGCGCGGTGCTGATCCTGCTCGGCATCCTGTCGATGATCGTCCAGTTCGTGGTCTCGATCCGCAACCGCGAGGCGCTGCGCGACCTCACGGGCGATCCCTGGAACGGCCGCACCCTCGAGTGGTCGACCGCCTCGCCGCCGCCGGACTACAACTTCGCCTTCACCCCGGTCATCCACGATCTCGACGCGTGGTCCGACATGAAGAAGCGCGGCTACGAGCGCCCGCTCAAGGGCTACAAGCCGATCCACATGCCGAAGAACACCGCCACCGGCGTGATCCTCGGCGTGGTCTCGATCGGCTTCTCGTTCGCGATGATCTGGTACATCTGGTGGCTCGCGGCCGCGACCTTCGCGACGATGTTCCTCGTCACCGTGATCCACACCTTCAACTACAACCGCGAGTTCTACATCCCCGCCGCCGACGTGGTGCGGGCCGAGGGGCAGCGGACGAGCGTGATGGCGGGACGGGCCTGAGCCGATGATGCACACCGACACGGCCCCGCCGGGCACCGAGGCTCCGGCCTTCTACCTCGACGAGGACCACGCCCACGAGTCGAGCACCATGCTCGGCTTCTGGATGTACCTGATGAGCGATTGCCTCATCTTCGCGGTGCTGTTCGCCACCTACGGGGTTCTCGGCCGCAACTACGCGGCCGGGCCCTCGCCGCGCGACCTGTTCGAGCTGCCGCTCGTGGCGCTCAACACCTCGATGCTGCTCCTGTCCTCCATCACCTACGGCTTCGCCATGCTGGAGATGGAGAAGGACAACGTCCGGACGATGCAGGTCTGGCTCGCGATCACCGGCCTGTTCGGCGCGTGCTTCATCGGCATCGAGCTCTACGAGTTCGCCCACCTGATCCACGAGGGCGCGACGCCGCAGCGCTCGGCCTTCCTGTCCTCGTTCTTCGCCCTGGTCGGCACCCACGGCCTTCACGTCTCGCTCGGCATCGTCTGGCTGATCGTGCTGATGGTGCAGACCGCCCAGAAGGGGCTGATCGTCGAGAACAAGCGCCGGCTGATGTGCCTGTCGATGTTCTGGCACTTCCTCGACGTCGTCTGGATCGGCGTCTTCACCTTCGTGTACCTGATGGGAGTGCTGCAATGAGCTCGGCGACGGGGGCGGGGCACCACGCCGAACCGCACGGTCACGGCCACGACGCGCACGGCCACCCGGCCGGGGCGCACGGCTCGTTCAAGAGCTACATGACCGGCTTCGTGCTCTCGGTGATCCTCACCGCGATCCCGTTCTGGCTGGTGATGAGCGACGTGCTCGGCAACGCCGTGCACACCAGCCTGATCATCATGGCCTTCGCGGTGGTGCAGATCGTGGTCCACATGATCTACTTCCTGCACATGAACACGAAGTCCGAGGGCGGATGGACGATCCTCGCCCTGATCTTCACGCTGACCCTCGTCGTGATCACGCTGACCGGCTCGATCTGGGTGATGTATCACCTGAACACCAACATGATGCCGACGTCGCCGCACGACCTGATGCACCACAAGCCCTGAGGACGTCCCGCCTCGGCCTGGCGGCCTTCAACCTCGCGAGCGCGCTGGCGGTCGCGGGGCTCGTCGCCCTCGGGATCTGGCAGGTCGAGCGCCGGGCATGGAAGCTCGACCTGATCGCGCGGGTCGAGGCCCGAATCGGCGCGGCCCCGGTCCCGGCGCCCGGGCCGGCGGCGTGGCCGAGCGTGACCGAGGCCGCCGACGCCTACCGCCACGTTCGGGTGGCGGGCCGCTTCCGCCACGAGTCCACCACGCTGGTCCAGGCGGTGACGGTGCTCGGCGGCGGGTTCTGGGTGCTGACGCCGCTGGTCGCCGACGGCTTCACGGTGCTGGTGAACCGGGGCTTCGTCCCCTCCGATCGCCGCGATCCTGCGGGCTGGCGCCGGCCCGAGGGCGAGGTCGCCGTCACCGGCCTGTTGCGCCTCACCGAACCCGGCGGCGCGTTCCTGCGCAGCAACGCGACCGCCGAGGATCGTTGGTATTCCCGCGATGTCGCCGCGATCGCTTCGGCCCGGGGGCTCTCCGGCATCGCGCCCTACTTCATCGATGCGGATGCGTCGGCGGATGATCGCTTGCCCGTCGGCGGGCTGACGGTGGTCGCCTTCCACAACAACCACCTCGTCTACGCGCTGACCTGGTTCACCCTCGCCGCGATGACGCTGGGCGCCGCGATCTACGTGAACGTGGAGCGGCGGAGGTAAGGGGCCTGCTCGTTGGGTTCGGGGGGGCTACCGCATTCTCCCTCCCCCCTTAAGCGGGGGAG